>DATLXS010000169.1:0-11768 GCA_035575675.1 Gemmatimonadales bacterium | reverse complement strand
ATCTTCAACTGCACGATGCGCCGGTCGAGCTCGTCCAACTCCTCGGGCTTCGAGTCGATCGTCATGCGCAGCCGAGCTGAGGCTTCGTCCATCAGGTCGATCGCCTTGTCGGGCAGAAAGCGGTCGGTGATGTAGCGATTGGCCAGGGTCGCTGCGGCAACGATCGCTCCGTCGGTGATGCGGACGCCGTGGTGCAGCTCGTACTTCTCCTTGATCCCACGCAGGATCGAGATCGTGTCCTCGACCGAGGGCTCGCCGACAAAGATCGGCTGGAAGCGGCGCTCGAGTGCCGCGTCCTTCTCGATGTTCTTGCGATATTCGTCGAGCGTTGTCGCCCCTACGCAATGCAGCTCGCCGCGGGCCAGCGCCGGCTTCAGCATGTTCGAGGCGTCCATCGAGCCTTCGGCCTTGCCCGCACCCACGAGCGTGTGCAGCTCATCGATAAACACGATGTACCGGCCTTCCGTCGCGGTGATCTCCTTGAGCACCGACTTGAGCCGCTCTTCGAACTCGCCGCGGTACTTGGTGCCTGCAATCAGTGCGCCGATGTCGAGCGCGATGAGATGTTTGTTCTTGAGCGAATCGGGGACGTCGCCATTGATGATCCGCTGCGCCAGCCCCTCGACGATCGCCGTCTTGCCGACGCCCGGCTCGCCGATCAGGACTGGATTGTTCTTGGTCCGGCGCGAGAGCACCTGCATGACGCGACGGATTTCCTCGTCGCGGCCGATGACGGGATCGAGTTTTCCCTTGCGGGCCACGTCCGTGAGATCGCGCGTGAAGCGCTGCAACGACTGGTATTTGTTCTCAGGCTCCTGGTCCGTGACGCGATGCGCGCCACGAACGCCTTCGAGCGCCGCCAGCAGATCCTTCCGCTCGACACCGCTGGCAGCCAGCAACTCACGCGCCGTGGTGCCCTTCTCTTCCGCGAGCGCGAGCAGGATGTGCTCGGTCGACACGTACGCGTCACCCAGGGCCTTCGCGTCCTCATCGGCGCGGTCCAGCACGCGCGTCAGCTCGCGCGACAGCGTCGCGTCGGCGCCACCTGACTGCCGGGGAAATCGCTCGATTTCCCGCTCGGTTTCCGCCTGAAGCTGCGTGACGTTGAGCCCCGCCTTTTGAAGCAGCGGGACGACGATGCCCTCGTCCTGCTGCAGGAGGGCGAAGAAAAGGTGAGCGTCATTGACCACCGGATTGCCTTTGGAGCGTGCTAACGCTGCAGCCTGCTGGAGAGCCTCGGCGGCTTTGACTGTCAGTCTGTCTGGCTGGATCATGCTTGGCCCTCTGGCAAGCTATGTGCCCTAGAAAGATGCCAAAATTGCAGAAGCGGCGAAGGGCGGCGAGGGGCGGCAAAAGCGAGGCGGCGGCGAGGGCTTCTGCCGCCCTGCGCCGCCGCTGTACCTGCCGCCGCTGTATCTGCCGCCCTTACTTCATGACAATCATCTTCTTCGTAAATCGGCGCCCATCAACAATCAGCTGGTAGATGTAGACGCCGGACGCCGCTTCGGTCTGCGAGTTCAACACCATGCCGTCCCAGTACGCCGTAAACGCGCACGGCGACGATCCTACAGTTCCGCACGTCAGCTCGAGATCCGTCAGGGCCTGGCCAGTGCCCTGAAGAATCGGCACGGCGACCAGCTGCGCCAACACATTATAGATCTTGAGCGACACCCTCGGCCGATGACCATTGGCAAACAAATCACCATTCAACGTGAACGGGATCGTGGTCGCCGGATTGAACGGGTTCGGGTAGTTCTGTTTGAGCTCGACCAGCGGCGGAGGCGGGGCTTGCCCCAGCACTCCATCTACTCCCGCCAGTCCCTGCCCCCCGAGCACCCCCACCAACACTGCCCAGGCGTACAGCTTCATCTCACCGACTCCTCTGCGAACGGAAAAGATGCGTTAGACAGCTCTCCTTGTAGGTACAGGGCGCAAGAGTTGAATACTCCTCAGCAAAAGCTAGGAAGCGCTGAACCACTGTCAAGCACGTAAAACCCTGGTATCGCCCTTCCGACTGGTGATCCCTCGCCGGTCTGCCCACTCCAGCAGCGGTATTAAGTACTTACGCGTCAGGCCCAACCGGTCACGAAATTGCGCGGGCGTAGCCGCTCCAAGCTCCCGCAGCGTATCCTCGACCGCCCGACGAAACTCTTCCAGTGCCTGTTTCAGCGCATACCGCTCTTGATCGACTCGCTCCACCGACCCCTCGCGCGCGAGGTGCGCGAGCAGCGCTGGAACCGAAGGGTCGGCGAACTCACGCTCCAGCTCGGCAACCGTGGGCAGCTGCCACCGCGCCTCGGCTAACCGCTGCGCCAGCCGCCCGCCCGCATCGCCCGCTCTCGCTTTGAGGGCCGCGTGCCAACCCGGCTTCCGCACCGCTGCCCCACCCTCCACGAGCTCCCACGCCTGCTTCTTCACCCCGTGCTCGACTAGGAGGTCCAGGACGGCTGGCGGCGCCGTGACTGCGGCCCGTAGCGCCTGGAGCGAGAGGCCCGGATCGAGCGGATGCTCGTCGTGATGCGTCGCCACCACAGTGGCCAGCCGTTCCACCTCCGCCGCAATCGCGCGACGCGACGCCAGGACATCCCCTACTGATAGGATGCTTTTTCCCGCCTCGGCAATTGTGCTGGTCACGCCAAGAGGCCGTATGCCGAGCCTGACGGCGAGATCCTCGACGCGTACGCCGGCGAGACCTGCCTCGTCCACAAAGCGCGCCAACCGCTCGGCGGGGGGCTGGCCAACGGCAATGCCGCGCTCGGACACCCGGGGGCGCCTGGGGGGAAACGGATCGAGCACTACGCCGCCGCCGATCGTCGTGACCGGCGAGAAGCTCCGGATGACAAAGCGGTCGCCGCCACGGGCCACGAGTGAATGCTCAAGAACAAGCCGGGCCAAGCCCGAGTCCCCAGGCCCTAGGCCTCGAGTCTGCGCCACACGTCCGAGCACCTCGGCCGTGCCGAGGTGGACGCGAATGCGTGTACGAACGGCGAGTGCTTTGCGGACCGCAGGCAGCAGCTCCAGGGAAACGTCGAGCGTGCTCGTCGCCGCCCATCCCGGGCCCGTCACGGCGACCTGCCCGCGCTCCAGCTCGTCCTTTGCGACGCCGACGAGCGCGAGCGCCGTGCGCCGGCCGGGGCCCGCCTGGTCCGCGTCCTGGCTATGGACCTGGATCGAGCGCACACGGGCTTCGCGGTCGAGCGGGAGCAGTCGCACGCTGGCACCCGTGGCGATGGTCCCGCTCCAGGTCGATCCGGTGATGACCGTTCCTGCCCCCGCCAACGCAAATACGCGGTCAATCGGCAACCGAAACAGATCGTCTGCGGGTCGGTCCGGAAGATCCTCGACAACCTCCACCAACGCTTTTCTCAGATCCTCCAGACCCTCCGCCGTGAGCGCACTTACGGCGATCGGCGCATGCCAGCGCACGCGGCTATGCGAGAGCCGCTCCGCGACTTCGTTCCGCACGAGTGCGAGCCATTCGTCGTCGACGAGATCGCGCTTGGTGAGCACGGGGATGCCACGACGCACGCCGAGCAGCTCGACGATGGCGAGGTGCTCTGCGGTCTGTGGCATGATGCCTTCGTCGGCGGCAATGACGAGCAGCGCGACGTCGATGCCGGTCGCGCCCGCGAGCATGTTTTTGACAAAGCCTTCGTGGCCGGGGACGTCCACCACGCTCCCCTGGATGCCGCCCGGCAGCGGCAGAGGCGCAAAGCCGAGATCGATCGTGATGCCGCGGCGCTTTTCCTCTTCCCAGCGGTCGGTGTCGACCCCGGTGAGCGCCTTCACGAGCGCGGTCTTCCCGTGGTCGATGTGCCCTGCCGTACCGACTACGAACCGTGTTGGGCGGGGCCCCACGCGCGACGCTCCCAGATGTCTATGGCACTCGACTTCGGCTCTTTTCCATTCCGTCCGGTTTCGTCCAGGTGGTGACGGACAAAGCGGGCGATCAACCGCCGGTGGGCCGCGGCGTGCGCTGCATCCAAGCTGGGAAGTGCGGCGTGCTCGTCGTTCAAGGCGACCAGGTCGCGATACGCGTGCGGCGGCAGTTTGGTCGGTGGCTGGGGACCCGCGCACCTGGCGCACAAGACGCCGCCTTCGGCGACGCTGAACGCGACCGTCCCGGAGACGGCGTTGCCGTCCCGGACACACGCATCAAGCTGTGGCGCGAACCCCAGCACCCCCACGAGCAGCCAGAGCCAGCGCACCGCCACGGCATCGGCCGCTCCCTGCTCGGCGCGCACCAGCGCGTCCAGTCCGGCGATGAAGGCTTGGTACGCGGCGGGCAGGGGCGCGGGCGGCGCCATCTTGAGCATCACCTCGGACAAAGCCGCGGCGCCGGCAAAGCGCCCGAGGTCGCCCGCGAGGTCGCGCCGCAGCTGGACCACATCGAACGCCGCGAGGGTTTGGAGCTCGCGTGTTTCCTTGTGATACAGCTGCGCGACGCCCTCGCTCAGCGTCTCGAGCGCTGCGCCGAACGGGCTGCGTGGCCGCAGCACGCCCTTGGCGATCGCGCTCTGTACACCATAATCGCGCGTCGCGAGACGCACGATCTTGGAGGTCTCGCTGTAACGGTAGGTTCGGAGGACGACAGCGGGCGTCGAGACAAGACTCACGCCGGAAATATAGCCGACGCGAGGATTTCGAGTCCGTCCACGACGCGGGGCCCAGAACGGCTGAAGTATGATGATGCGTCGAGAAGCTCTTGCCGGCCCCCCAACATTCGCAGCGGCTCGTTATAGCGCTCCGCGTCCTGTCGCGTTTCCTCCAGATCGAACCCACATGGCATGATGAGGACGACATCGGGCTGGAGCGCGCGCAGATCGGCCCAGTCCATCCGATACGACGGGCGTCGAGCCGTGCCGGCCAAGAGGTCTCCACCCGCCAGCGCGATCAGCTCGGGGACCCAATGACCGGGGACATACGGCGGATCGAGCCACTCCAGCGCGAGCACACGCGGCCGCGGGCGACCGGCCGTGCGCGCACGCACCGCTTCCATGCGCCGCTGCATGTCGGCGACGCAATCCGCAGCCTGGGCCACTGCCCCAGTCGCACACCCGACATCGCGAATGCTTTGAAAGATTGCCGACAGATCGTGGGCATCCAGTGTGACGATGGAGGCTCCAAGCGACGCGGCCGTAACCTGGCTTTGGGGCACCGCACAGACATCGCAGATACCCTGCGTCAGCACGAGATCGGGCTGGAGCTCGCGGATGCCCGCGACGTCGATCTCATAGACGCTGCCGTAATCGCGCATGGCGGCACGGATCGCGGCGTCAATCTCCCCACTCGACAGACCCTCGAGACTCGCACGCGGGCGCGAGAGCCGGGGCAGATTGGCGATGCGCGGAGGATAGTCGCAGCTGTGCGAGATCCCGACGAGCCGGTCGGCGAGTCCGAGCGCACACACAATTTCCGTCGCGCTCGGGAGCAGCGAGACGATTCGCCGGGCTGGAGCTAGCATTCCCCCGCTTCGCCGCCGACGCCCGCCCGGTGCGCGCGGCGATCGAATGCCGAACAGGCGGCGATATCGAGCATGATGAGCTGCGGTGTGCGTGCCCAGGGCGGCGCGGCGCGAGAGGGAGGCACGTACGGCACCATGAAGTACGAGCGGTAGCGCGGGCTGCTCCAGGTATCGAGCGTCGGCGAGTGGTGCATGGGACGGCCCCAGACGGCATAGGCGAGATGCCGGACCGAGTCGGGAGGCAGCGGCGTGGAATCGCGCAGGAAGAAGACGATGATGGCGACGATCCGCCGGTCCACCGCCGCCGCCATCGCGCGCGCGCTGCTGTCCAGCGGCGCCCAGCACATCGTCCCGGCGCTCAGCGCCCGCCGGATGCCGACGCTATCGCGCGGCTGATGTGCGTGCGGCAAGGCGTACCCGAACGTCATCTGGGCGAAGGAATAAACCGACATCCCCGGGCCGAGCGGACCGACCGCATCACCCGGGCGGCATTCGCCGCCCTTCGCCAGGATGTCGTCGACCGGGCCACCGAGCCTGATGTCTCGCAGTACGGCCCACCGCGGCTGACTGAGCTGCAGCAGCAGGCCGAGCGCGGCGATCATTTGCCCGGCTGCAGCACGATGAACTTGACGTCGTCCTTGGAAATGGCCCGCAGCCACGCGATCAGCGCATCCACGCTCTCCGGCGGTGCCGTGCCCTTGGCGCCCGACATGCGGCGCGTCACGCGCAGCTCGCGACCGTCCTGCACATACTCGGCGCTGTAGCTGCCGAACTGACTCGCTTCCGTGACGTTGGCCGGCAGCTCCGCTTTCCAGCCCGTAGGCAACGTCATCCGCAGCTCCGACACGGTCTCCAAGGGTCCGATCACAGCGGCGATGTTGATCGGATAGCGCCGGGGTTTCCGGCGCTCGAGCGACGTCGCGAGGCCGAGCGAGGCGTAGTTGGGCAGCGCCGGAGGCAGAGTGAAGATGCGCGTGCCGCCGCCGCTCGAGAGCACGGGCGCGTCGTGCACGAGCAGCGAGACGAGTGGTTTCGCCTGCAGATCGCGGCCATCGAACAGCGAGAGGCTGTCGCCCGAGGCGCCGGAGAACACGCCGTTCGCGAGCACCTGCGTGAGACGACTCAGCTCGTCCTTGTTGAACACCCGCGCGTAGGCGCGCCGCAGTCCGTATTGGAGCGCGCCGCTCTTGGTTTCCGTGTAGCGGCCGGTGAACTGGCCGTCGGTGCCCAGCGCCCCGACAATGCGCATTTCCGAGCGGTTCGCCGAGGCCGGATGCTCCGGGAGCGTCACCTGCTCGAATTTCCCGTCGTCGTGCACGACGAGCGCGAACGACCCTTCTTCGGGCGGTGGCAGCTCCCCGTAGGGCGTCAGATCGGAGGTGAGATCGAGGTAGATCCGCCCGCCGCTCGCCGCCGGCCGGTCCACTGCGGCAATCATGTGATCGAACTGCTGCACCGTGGGCAGTGTCGAGTCGGCACCGCCGCTCGCGCTGAGCAGCACGGGAAACGCGGGGAGGCCCATGCGGCGCGCGAGCGCGATGAACAGCGTCGCCTTGTCCTTGCAGTCACCGTAGCGCGTCTCGAGCACCTGCGCGGGCAGTCGCGGCAGGTAGCCGCCGATGCCCAGCGAGAGCGAGACGTAGCGGAAGTCCTGCGAGACCCAGCGATGCACCGCCCGCAGCGAGTCCTCCAGCGTCCGGGCATCCTTCACGTGCTCGGCCAGCTGTGTCTCGAGCGGTGGGCTCAACGCGTACCGGCCGCTGGAGAGCCCGGCGTACCAGCGCGCGAGTGCGCCCCACGTAATCGGCGACGACACCTCGATCCTGACGCTCAGGGTGTTGGGCACGGCCGCAAACGGCTCGGTCTCGAGCTTCGGGACGTCCTTCGTTGCCCACGTGTAGACGTGCCGGTCGTGCGCGACGACTTCCTGGCGCTTGAAATGCACGTTCTCTTCCTGGATGCGCGGTGTCACGGACGCCGGCACATCGACCAGGAAGCGCGAGCGGCGCACCAACAGGCCGGTGGTGACGCGCCAGCCGCTGTAGTAATCGCCGGGAACGAGCGGCTTCACCCGCTCGACCGTGTAGCTCCAATCGACGAGCGTGCCGGGCGCCACGCCGCTCAAGGTCACGCGGCGCACCTTCTCATCCGAGTAGACGGGGGCGTCGAGTGCCACCGGCGCGAGCGACTCCTGCTCGTGCGCCGGCTGCGCGCTAATGACTTCGCCGGTCGGCTTCAGGACCCGGATCCAGTTGACCGTCAGCTTCTCGGAGCCGCTCGAGTAGGAGAAGCTCTGTTCGCCCCATGCCTCCGCGCCGTCTTGATTCAAGATCTGAATGACCTGCCGGTACGTGCGGCTGCTCCGGCCATCGGCCTCGAACCGCAACACGCCATCGTCGAGCAGGTAGACGTAGTCGTCGTCCGCATAATCGGCGGGATGTACGGCGAGTGTGTAGATCGTATCGTTCCGAACCGACGGGTCCCCGGACGGCGTGATCCGGGGGGCTTGCGACACCGCGGGGCGCGCGATGGCGGCGAACAAGACGGCGAGAACGAACCGGCGCATCGGACCATCCTCCAACGAGGTGAGTCGAAGTTGGGAAGCTAATCCAGCGCTACTCGTACCCCAAGGAGTACAGTCCGGCCAAGCGGCCGGAAGCCGTTGATCTCCTGCGCCTGGTCATTGAACGCGTTCTCGAGGCTACCCGACAGGACGACGCTGCCGACCGTGTACTCACTGGAGAGATTGACGCGCGTGTAGGGCGGCAGCGTGACGCGCTGCGCGCCGACGTCGTCCCGTTTGCCGACCCAGCGGCCGCCGACAGTCACGCGCGCGCGCGCGCCAAGCGTCACAACGACCTGCGGTACCACCGTATGGGCGGGCCGCCGGACGAGTGGCTTCCCTGGGACGAACAAGCCGTTCGGGTTGGTCGGCGAGCCGGATGTCTCGACGCGCGTATGCAAGTACGTGTAATTCAGCGAGACCAGGACGTGGTCGCCGACGTTTCGAGTAGCGCTGGTCTCGATGCCGCTGGCAATCGCGCCACCCACGTTGAAATAGTTGACGGAATCGGGTCCCACAGGCGTCGGGGAGTACTCGATCAAGTCACGGAATCGCTGGTTGAAGTACGTCACCCTCACCGGACCCCGCTCGACACCCAGCTCCCAGCTCAGCGAGCGCTCGGGTTTCAGATTGGGATTTCCCCTCACGAAGCCGCGCGCGAAGTTTTCGAAGAACGTCGGCTCCTTGAACGCCGTCCCTGCCGACGCCCGCAGCCGGGTGTTCGCGGCAACTCGATACACGAGACCGGTTCGGTTCGTGGCGTGCGAGCCGAACTGGGAGTTGTCGTCCACCCGCCCGCCAAGCGTGAGCGCGGCCCTGCCGGCACTGATCACTGCCTGCGTGAAGTACCCCGTATTGTGGCGCTGCACATTCACCGGCGGATTGGGAACGCTGTCAAACGCGCTCGTGCCGCGTTGGCGCTCATCCTCATATTCGATCCCACCCGTCACAGAAACCGCATCGTGCGCGCGCCAGGTCAGGAGCGCGCTCGTCGTCGCGCGACGCACCCAATCCTTACTCCAATACGTCCCGGTCTCACCGGGGGAATCGGGCTCGTCGTTGTAAAACTGACGCGCTTCCTTGACTCCGGCCGTGACCCGGGCATCGAAGTGCTGCCCCAAGACGCGGTGGGCGTTCAGACTCAGCAACGGCCCGCGCTCAGCGGCGCGCTGGTTCGAGTCCACCGGCGCTCCGAAGCCGTCTGTGGGGAAATGGTAGATGTGGTCGCCGTAGTGATACGTGAGGCTCGCATCGGTGCGCGCGTCTGGCGCCACGCGCAATCCGGCACTGATCACGCTGTTGCGGTACTGGTTGTTGTACGGATACAGCCCGTCGGAGGAGAAGCGCGACACCCGCGCGGAGTAGCCGATCGTTGGAGTCCCACCCGCGATATCGACGGCGCCCCGGGTAGAGCCGTACGTCCCGGCCGCCACCTCCGCTCCGAACCGCGCCGGCCCCTGCCCGGACCGCGTGAAGATTTGAATCACGCCGGTCACGGCATCGGTGCCGTACAGAACGCTCACCGGCCCCCGGACAATTTCGATGCGGTCGACATTGTCGGTGGTGAGATTCGCCAGATCGATCGCACCGCCCGCCTGGTTCAGCGCGACGCCATCCAGCAACACCTTGGTGTAATCGCTCTCGCCGCCGCGCATGAACAGCGACGTTTGCCCGCCGAAGCTCCCGGTCTCGACCACATGCGCCCCCGGGACGGTTTCCAGCGCAGCCGCGACGGTGTGAATCCCGCGCGCCACCAGGTCCGATCCGCGCAACACCGTCACAGCCGATGCGACGAGGGCGGCCGCGACCGGCACACGGGTCGCCGTGACAACGACGGGCTTCAAGTCAACGGTATCCTGGGGTTGCGGCACGATGAGAGCGAGCACGAGCAAGACGTTCATGCGCGGGACTCCTTCGCTTGGCGGAGGGGGATCATTTGCGGACGGCCATCGACCGTCTGCATCGCGACTGGCCAGGAAAACACTGTCTCCACGATCTGCTTCGTCAGGACCTGGGCGGGGGCGCCCGCGGCGACAGGCCTCCCGCCCTCGAGCAGCAGCAGCGAGTCGGCGAAGCGGGCGGCGAGGTTCAGGTCATGCGTGATCATCAGCACACCCAAACCGTTTCTTTCCACGAGGCCCCGCACCAACTCGAATAGCCCCATCTCGTGTTTCAGGTCGAGCGACATGCCGGGCTCGTCGAGCACGAGCAGCTTCGGCTCCTGGGCGAGGGCGCGCGCGACGCGCACGCGCTGGTATTCCCCGCCCGACAGCGTCCAGAGCCAGCGGTCGGCGAGGTGCTGCACATCGCACGCCCGGAGCGCGCGATCGACGGCGGCGTGATCCTCGGCGCGCTCGCGGCCCCAGAGCGTGAGGTGTGGGTACCGGCCGAGCAACACCGTCTCGCGCACCCGCTGCGGGAACAGATTGTCCTCGCGCTGCGGCACGACGCCGACGAGGCGAGCGAGGTCCCGGCGCGGCCAACTGGATGCAGAACGGCCGATCACGTCGGCACGTCCCACGGTCGGCGGTAACCCGCCCAGCGCGATCCGCACGAGCGTAGTCTTGCCGCTCCCATTGGGGCCGAGGACCGCGTGGAATTCGCCCGCGGCAACCGACAGTGACACGTCCGTCAGCGCGTCGCGCGGCGCGCCCGCATAGCGATAGCGAACGTTCTGGAGTTGCAGCATCACGCAATCGTCCAGCGGCGCAGCAGGAGCGCAAACACCGGGACACCGAGCAGCGCCGTCACGACGCCGACCGGCAGCTCGCGTGGTGCGACGGCGGTCCGCGCCAGGGTGTCGGCGAACGCGAGCAGCGCACCGCCACCCAGGAACGCGGCAGGCAGCAGCACGCGATGGCGATGGCCCCAGGTGAGGCGCGCGAGGTGTGGCACAACGAGACCGACGAACCCGATCACGCCGGACACCGCCACGGCTGCCGCGGTGAGCAGCGAGGCCGCGAGGTAGACGCGCCGCTTCACCGCCTCGACGTCGGCGCCGAGGTACCCCGCCGACTCCTCGCCCAGCGCCAGCAGGTCGAGCGGACGCGAGGCGGCGAGCAGCACCGCGAGTGGAATCGGGATGTACAGCACGACCAGCAGTACCGAATCCCACGACGCCCCTGAGAGCCCGCCCCAGAGCCAGAGAAACGCGTTCCGCAGCTCGGCGGCGTCGGCGAGCGAAACGATCGCGGTCGTGATCGCGGCGGCAAACGCACCGATCGCGACGCCGCCGAGCAGCAGAATGCGAGGATCCAGGCTCGCGCCCCCGATGAGACCGAGCCTGTAGACGAGGCCAAGCGCTGCGAGGGCGCCGAGAAACGCGGCGATCGGCAATGCCCAGGGCCCAGGCAGATGCAGCGCGATCGCGACGACCGCGCCGAGACCGGCTCCACCCGACAGGCCCAGGAGAAACGGATCGGCCAACGGATTACGGACCAGCGCCTGCAAGCTGGCGCCGGCGACGCCCAGGGACCCGCCCACGAGAAAGGCCAGCAGGGCCCGCGGCACGCGCAGGTTCCACACGATTCCTGAGTGTAGCAGCTCAGCGAGCGGCACGGCCGCGGGACCGAAGACCACGCTCGTGATGAGCGCGAGCACGGCCACGGCCACGAGCAGCGACCACTTCATCGTGCGAGCAACGCCCGGAGCTGCTGGATCGCCTCGGCAGACCGTGGCCCCGGCCGGCCGAACAGGGAGCCCGCGAGGAACAAGAAATGCCCGTCGCGCACCGCGCGCACC
>DATLXS010000168.1:0-12323 GCA_035575675.1 Gemmatimonadales bacterium | reverse complement strand
TCGAGAGGCTCACCGATCATCGACTCGGTTGGCGCGTCGATCGTCCCCCTGTACTGCCCGTCCACCAGGGCCAGATGCAGGACCACCGGCATCTCGGGCTTCGGCTTCGGATAGTCCGGGAGGAACGTGCCCTGCCAGACGCTCTCGTGGTCGCGGTAAGCGAGCGGTATCGTCGGCAGGACCTGCTTCGGCTCCCCTGCGCCCGCGTTCGTCTTCCAGCCCTGACCCTGGTACTCCATGTAATCCGCCGTGGCCTGCGCCACCTGCGCCCCGTAGTAGAGCTCCACCACGTGGAGCGCCGAGTCGATGCCGGAGCTCAAGCCCCCGGCGGTCACGATCAGTGGGTCGGACTCGACGTAACGCACGGAGCTGCGCACGTCGATGTGCGGATAGTGGTTGGCGAGGCGCTGGAGGGCGGCGTGATGAGTGGTCGCCGGCTTGCCGTCGAGGAGCCCGGCCTCGGCCACCCGGAAGGCGCCGGTACACACCGACATGATGAGCGCGTGCTGCTCGTGGACTTTCCGGAGCCAGGGACCGAGCTGCTCGTCTCCCGACTGTGCCCCGACGACGACCACGTCCGGCGCCGGCGCATCGGCAAAGCCGTAGTCCGGCACCACCGTCATGCCGGGCTTCGTGCCGCCGCTCGTATGAATGGGTTGCCGGTCGCGCCCCACCGTGTAGAGCTCGAACGGCATCTGCTGCGCCATGTCGCCTGCGCCGGTGTGTACATTCGCGAAGACTTCCCAGGGACCGGCGTAATCGATCACCACCGCGCCCTCGGTCATCACCACGGCGACGCGGATTCGCCGGCCCTCGGGAGGCTGCAGGGCGCTGGCGTGGGCAACGGGTCCGGCCGCAAGCGCGATCACTACGAGCGTCATGCGGACGAGGACGGCGAGGATCATGCGGATCATGGGGCACCCCTTTTGAAGGCCTTTTGTCGATTGCTGGCAAGGGTAGTCCCGCCGGCCTTTGCAGAAAGGACAAAGAACGCACATTTTCTGCCAACCTGAAGCGGCCGTTCCCGCGCGGAAAGGGCATGGAGATCACAGCGCGCCGCATTGGTGCCGCCGGTCTGGATCGAACAGACGACCTGCCGCTTACAAGGCGGCTGCTCTGCCACTGAGCTACGGCGGCGACGGTGCGGATTGTACGCCAGCGCGCCGATGTTCCGGGCTCAGCCAATTCTCGCTGACGTCCATTCTGAGCAGGACAACCACCACCGGCGCGGAGTCTTTGTCGTCGATGGGCAGGCAGGGATCTCTCGACGATATGCGATCGACTGGCAGCAGAGCGTGGATGGAGCGTTCTTCTCTGGCGATCCCGTCGACAACCGCTCGTACTACGCCTATGGCAAGCCAGTATTGGCTGTCGCCGACGCGACTGTCGTAGTGGCCAGAGATGGTTTTCCGGACAACGTTCCAAGGTATGAGGGGCAGTTTCACACCGCCGTGCCGATAACCATCGACACCGCGCTGGGTAATCGCATCACTCTGGATCTGGGTGGCGGACAGTTCGCGCACTACGCGCACCTGCAACCAGGTAGCGTGCGGGTGAAGTCCGGGGAGCGCGTGCGACGTGGGCAGGTACTGGCTCGAATCGGCGATTCCGGAGACGCTCGCGGACCGCATCTGCACTTCCAGGTCTCGACCTCAGTCAACGCGGTCGCGGGCGGGGGGCGTCCCGTACCGCATCGACAAGTATTGCGTCGCCAAGCAGGCCGGAGTCCTCAACGAGCAACGCAGAGGCGAGCTTCCCCTGAACGGTATGCACGTCGACTTCTGGAGCAAGTAGGTAAACGTCGCGCAGTGAGGCTCGGTGCGCCGGGTCACTTTGCGGAACGGCCTGACACAGCCCAAAGGGTCCGACCGATGGTCTCCGGTGTCCGAGCGATCAAGTACACTTCGGTCGATGCCCGAACCCACCCGAGGCCTCTACGAAGTCCTCATCACGGAGGCGCTCGAAGCGCGGCTCGTCAATCTCGAGGGCCGGTTGGTCGCCATACGAGGGCAGCTGCGGGCCGCGGAGGCGGCGGATCGGATCGCCCTGCACTTAGCACGGGTCGTAGAGCGCGCGATTGCGACCATCGATGAGCGCGAGCGGCCCAGGGTCGGCATCGATTTCTCGCGTCGACTGATCGACGCAGTCATCCAGATCCTGCCGGGCGCCAGTGACCTGGCAGGCGAACGACCCACGGAGCTGACCGAAGTGCTGCGCAGCATCGCTGGGCGCCTGCCGGACGGCCGCGCAGAATCGATCGTCGAGCCGCTGATTCCGCTCCTCGACACGACTTTGCTCACGAACGCACCGGGCGAGCCGCGAGTGGGTCACCAAGTGCTCGCAGAGATTCACTCGGCTGACCGCATCGATGTGGTCATGGCCTTCATTCGTCGCAGCGGTATCGCACCATTGCTGTCAGCACTTCGCGACCATTGCACCGCGGGACACAGGTTGAGAATACTCACGACGATCTATACAGGTACGACCGAGTCGCGTGCACTGGAGGAGCTCAAGGACTGTGGCGCAGATCTCCGGGTGTCATACGACACAAGTGGGACGCGTTTGCATGCCAAGGCGTGGCTTCTGCACCGGCAGTCGGGGTTCTCGACGGCTTATATCGGCTCCTCCAACCTGACGCATTCGGCACAAGTTAGCGGACTCGAGTGGAACATCCGCGTCTCGGCCGCTCGCAATCGGGACGTGGTCGACAAGGTAGCCGCGGTTTTCGAAGGCTACTGGCACAACGCGGATTTCCGACCGTATGACCGGGACGAGTTTCTAGCCCGCTCCGCCGAGGGGGCCGATCGCTCGACTATACTCATCGCGCCGACAGAACTGCGGGCCGAGCCTTTCCAGCAGCGGTTGCTCGAGGAGATCGCGCTCGCTCGGCAGCAGGGACACCATCGCAATCTCCTAGTGGCGGCGACCGGGACGGGCAAGACGGTTATGGCCGCGATCGATTATGCGGGGCTGCACGAGATCTTGCCGCGGGCACGGCTGCTGTTCGTCGCGCATCGCGAAGAAATCCTGCTGCAGAGCCGCGCGACGTTCCAGCAAGCGCTCCGTGATCCGTCATTCGGCGAGCTATGGGTAGGCGGGTCTCGACCCGGTCGGTTCGACCATGTGTTCGCATCTATCCAGAGTCTCAACGCGACCGGACTCGCGCACCTCGATGCGGAGCACTTCGACGTCGTGATCGTAGATGAATTTCATCATGCGGCTGCTCAGTCCTACCAGACTTTGCTGGATCACGTGCGACCGGTCGAGCTCCTCGGGTTGACAGCGACGCCCGAGCGCAGCGACGGGCTACCGATCCTCGACTGGTTCGATGGACGCATTGCAGCAGAGCTACGTCTGTGGGATGCGATCACCCAGCAGCGCCTCGTCCCCTTCGCTTATTACGGAATTCACGACAACACGGATTTGCGGGACGTGCCCTGGCGTCGCGGACGCGGCTACGACGCCGAAGGCCTCTCGAATGTCTTCACTGCGAATGACGCCTGGGCCCGGTTTGTCCTCCAGGAGCTGGAGAAGCGCGTAGATGACGTCGCCCGAATGCGGGCGCTCGGGTTCTGCGTCGGTATCGAGCACGCGCGCTTCATGGCGCGGGTCTTCCGCGCCGCCGGCGTCGCCGCGACCGCAATCTGGTCCGACACCCCGGAGTCCGAGCGGCGGGCCGCGCTGAGTGATCTTGCCGCTCGACGCGTGAATGTCGTCTTTTCGGTCGATCTCTTCAACGAGGGCGTCGACGTACCGACGGTCGATACCCTACTGATGCTGCGTCCGACGGACAGCCCAACGCTGTTCCTGCAGCAGCTCGGTCGCGGTCTACGACGCAGCCTCGGCAAGGCTACGTGCACGGTGCTCGATTTCGTGGGACACCACCGTAGCGAGTTTCGATTCGATCGACGCTTCCAGGCGTTGTTGGGCGGAACGCGCAAATCGCTGACGCAACAGGTCGAAGCAGGGTTCCCGTTCCTGCCAGCGGGCTGTCACATGGAGCTCGATCGCGTAGCCACCGAGATCGTGCTGGACAATATCCGCACTGCCGTGCCGTCTCGATGGACCGAGCGAGTGGACGCCTTACGACAGTTGGCAGCCCAGGGCGGCGATTGCACGCTAGCTCGGTACCTGGAGGAAAGTGGTCTCGAGCTCAGCGACATCTATAGCGGTGGCAAGAGCTGGTCCGACCTTCGCGAGGATGCGGGTCTCGCCGAGCGAGTAGGAGGTCCGGATGCCGAAGCGCTGAGGCGCGCGCTCGGGCGGCTCCTGCATATCGATGACCGGCTCCGGCTGGACGTTTATCGGCGCCTATTGCAATGCGAGGAGGCGCCGGAGCCGCAGCAACTTCCGGAAGCCGAGCGGCGCCTACTCCGGATGCTAGTGGGCTCGATGGTTGGCGCATCTGTGCCGAAGGCTACGTCTCTTTCCGAGGGCGCCAGACTGCTCTGGAGGCATACGCAGCTGCGGTCGGAGTTGCTAGACCTTCTCGAGGTCCTTGCCACGCGGGTTGAGCACGTCGCCATACCGTTGGCGATCGACCCGACTGTGCCGCTGATGGTGCATGCGCGGTACACGCGAGTGGAAATCCTGGCGGGCTTCGATGTGGGAGAGGGTGCCAAGGTGGTACCGTGGCAGACGGGTGTGCACTGGGCGTCGAAGGCCCGTTCTGATCTCCTAGCCTTCACCCTGGACAAGACGACCGGGCAGTTTTCGCCAACGACCCGCTATCGCGACTATGCGATCAGCTCTGAGCTCATTCACTGGGAAAGCCAATCCACCACTCGTGCCGACAGTGAGACGGGCCGTCGCTATCAGCTGCACGTAGCTACCGGATCCCACATCATGCTGTTTTCGCGGGAGCGTAGCGATCAGCGGGCGTTCTACTTTCTCGGTCCTGCGACGTATGTGAAGCACGAGGCCGAACAGCCGATGGCCATCACCTGGCGACTTCAGTGCCCTTTACCGGGGGATCTCTTCGCGGCTTTCGCTGCGGCGGTTGCTTAGACGCCCATGTAATGCACGTAGTAACCTTTCTGCGGCCTATAGCGGAACATAAAGCGACGCTTGTGGGAATTTTCCGGGAAACAGAGGAAGTTTTGTAACCTCGATGCTGCGCGGCGGACGCAGTTGCAGGCCGTGCACCTCACTCGCCGGTATATTCACGGTGGCGTGCATGGCGTCGAGTGAAGGGACTCCCGCATAGGGTGTGCGATGACCGACCGGTCTTCTCCACGGACAATGAGTCGCCTTCAGGGCCGCGCGTTCCGCCAGCGCGCTGCACACCGCCCGAACGCGCCGACCGCATGAAAATCTGGGTCGGCGTGACCGACGAGGATTGGTTTACTCACCTAAGCCACCTCAAGCCCGACGAGGCCAACTTCTGGCAGCCGAGTGGCGCGCGGGCGTTTCGCGCGCTCGCCCCCGGTGAGCCCTTCCTGTTCAAGCTCCACAGTCCCAAGAATTTCATCGTTGGCGGGGGCTTCTTTGTCAGCCACACAGCGCTTCCGGCATCCATTGCCTGGGACGCCTTCGGAATCAAAAACGGTGTCGGCTCGCTGGATGAGCTGCACGCCAGGATCCGCCGTTACCGGCGCGAAACCGAAGCCGTCGACCCCGTCATCGGGTGCACGGTGCTCGCCGAGCCCTTCTTTCTCGAGGAGCCCGCCTGGCTTGCTGTTCCCTCCAGCTGGGCACCCAACATCGTTCAGGGAAAGACCTACGAGGCCGAATCGGCCGAGGGCCGCGCGCTCTGGCAATCGGTGCGACTGAGCACAGCCGGACTGCGCGTCAGGGAACCGGCGCCGGCCGCTGACAGGGATGAAGAAGCGCGTTTCGGGGCCGAGTACCTTACCCGGAGCCGTCTGGGGCAAGGAGCGTTCCGGGTGCTCGTGACGGACGCGTACGAGCGGCGCTGCGCGGTGACCGGAGAAAGGACCCTGCCGGTCCTCGAGGCCGCGCACATTAAGCCGTATGCCTTGAGTGGCCCCCACCAGGTCAACAACGGTATCCTGCTGCGCTCCGACCTGCACCGGCTCTTTGACCTGGGCTACGTCACGATCACGCCCGACCTGCGCCTTGAAGTCAGCCGCCGCCTCAAGGCTGAGTGGCAGAATGGGCGGGAGTACTACGCACATCACGGCCAGCCGTTACGCTTCTATCCGCAGGAGCCCTCGAGGAGACCGAGTCCGGAGTTTCTCCGGTGGCACAACGAATCCCGGTTTAGAACATGAACTGTACACCCCCGCCCCGCAGCCCCGCCGTGCTCGAGGATCTGCGGCTCGCGTTACGCCGCTTCGCCGCGGATCGCGATTGGGATCAGTTTCATTCGCCCAAGAATCTCGCCATGGCTTTGAGCGTCGAGGCCGCTGAGCTCCTCGAGCACTTCCAATGGCTCACGGACGCAGAATCGTCCGCGCTTACTGCCGAGATGCATGCCAAAGTCTCGGAGGAGCTCGCCGACGTGCTGCTCTATCTGGTGCGGCTGGCGGACAAGCTCGACGTCGACCTCGCCCTCGCCGCCTCCGAGAAGCTCAAGGTCAATGCCGCGAAATACCCCGCAGACAAAGCGCGCGGCAGCAGCAAGAAGTACTCCGAGCTCTGACGCGCACCGTGATCAACTTTCAGAGCGACAAGAAACTCTTCCTGAGTGATGTGTTCACCCGCGACATCGAGCGGGTGATCTTCACAAAAGGAACCGTTTCGTGCGGGAATTTATCCGAGAGGCCGCCTGCGATCCGGTAGTCATGCGGACTTTTCATTTCGACCTTCGATTGCGGCGAGGGCGCCGAGGTGTTTCTTGCGCGAACGCGCCGATGACAGCTTCGACAGCGCTCAGCTGCTTAGCCGAGAGGCTCGAGAGTGACGTGATCAAATTCGAGAGTGCCGCTTTCTCGCGCCGGGTACCTATCAGCGGGAAGCCATCGCCGCTAACCAGCCAATGAATGTTGGGTCGTGCGTGGTTCTGGCTCAATACCAGGCGCTGTGATCTTTGTCCGCTACGGTGCCCGGGTTCTGGCCGGTCAGCACCTTTTCTATGCTTTGCTTGACGAGCTGAAGAAAGGCTTGCCAATAGCCGCGTGGCAGCCATGGCATTACGCTGGTCTCGGTCGGCTTTGATGCTATCGGGCTTCCAGGTCCCCGCGCGAACGCGCTCGATCAGCTCGGTACTGACACGGTAGCCTTCCATCGACAGGGAGTGGTAGGCGTCGGTGACATAGATCGCATCCACCTGCTTGAGGTAGGAGGGCGCATCGGCCTTGGCGCCCGGGGGTGAAGGAAAGAGCTCCATGATGGGCTCGCGCATCTTTTCCCACATCATTCGCAGACGGTTGACATAGGGGGATGTTTCTCGCGCCGGAAGAGAGATGGTCGGTTTGTCGTTGAACGGATCGATTTCGTTAACTGAGAAACCTGCCGCCCGCATGCTGGCGATGATGTTGTCGGCAATCTGGTCGCGGCCGATGTTGCGGAAGGCACCCGCCAGGCGGCCCGCCACAGTGCTGTGGCCGCCGGTGAGCAAGCGACTCAACACTTCGGAGGGATCCGTGATGAGGGCAAGGGCGGCGCGCATTTCGATGGGACGCGCTGCAAAGTGGTTCGGAGCGCAGGCGATGAGAGCGGCAGGAAGACGCATAAGGCGTATGCCGGGATATACGCCATATATAGCCTTTTTAAGACATATAAAATGACTTTTTAAACAAATAGTTATAGGATTATACGCCACTTTGAGCTAGATCGCGCCACAAAGGCGCCCGTCCATGGCAAAGCGCGTCTCCGAATCCGAGCTCCAGCAGCTCGAAGATCTGATCCTTCGCTACCCGAACGGAATCGGCATCGCGAAGCTCGAGGAAGAACTCCACCACGCCATGAGTCGTCGCACGCTGGGGCGGCGGCTCAGTGACTTAGTCAAGTCCGGCCGCATCCGCCGGCGTGGTGAACTCAAAGGCGCGCTTTACCTACCGGATACCACACCGGCGACGAAAACCGAGTCAGCGAGCAGACCAGCGCAGTTCCAGACACTTGAGGGGGTGTCCGTAGCGGTCCCACTGTCGGCTGGTGGCCAAAGAATCCTGGACTACGTCTTGCGCCCGCTCGCCGCGCGAACTCCCCGAGGCTACGAACGCCGCTTCCTCGACGAATACCAGCCCAACCGCACTGCGTACGTGCCGGACTCGCTCAAAGTGCGGCTCCACCGGATGGGAAAGCCGGTCGTTGCCGAGCGAACAGCAGGCACATTCGCTCGCGACATACTCAGCCGACTGCTGATCGATCTGTCATGGGCTTCCAGTCGTCTGGAGGGTAACACCTACAGCCGCCTGGATACCCAGCGCCTCATCGAATTCGGTCAGGCCGCCGAGGGCAAGGACGCCAAAGAGACTCAGATGATCCTCAATCACAAGGTCGCTATCGAGATGCTCGTCGAGGGCGGCGCGGACATCGACATCAATCGCTTTACGCTGCTCAATTTGCACGCGGCATTGTCCGAAAATCTCATGGCCGACCCGGAGGCCTCCGGAAGACTTCGGCGGCGGCCGGTTGAGATCGGGAACAGCGTATACACGCCGCACGCCATCCCGCAGGTGATCGAGGAATGCTTCAATCTCATCATCCGAAAAGCCGCGGCCATCGGCGACCCGTTTGAGAAGGCCTTCTTCCTCATGGTCCACATACCCTACCTGCAGGCCTTCGAGGATGTGAATAAGCGCGTCTCGCGCCTGGCGGCGAATATCCCGTTCATCAAGTCGGACATCTACCCGCTGTCGTTCGTGGACGTTCCCGAGAGCCTCTACATCTCCGGGACTTTGGGCGTGTACGAATTGACCCGCGTGGAGTTGCTCCTCGATGTGTTCATGTGGGCCTACGAGCGCTCTTGCCGGCGATACGTTGTCGTGCGGGATTCCCTTGCTGAGCCCGATCCCTTTCGGATGAGATACAGGAATGTCCTGGCTCAGGTGATCGGAGACATCGTACGAAGCAAGAAACCTCCGACGGAGCACGAGGTCCAATTGCTTGCGGAGTCGACTGTGGCTGCGCGCGATCGGAGGCAATTTGTTGAGCTGGCGCTGCAGGAGCTCGCCCGACTGAACGAGGGCAACATCACCCGCCTAAGAATCCGTCCGTCAGAATTCCGGGAATGGTTTAACGCTCTGAAGTCACCCGGTACCGGTAGTTGAGCAGCCCACCTGAGCTTGTAGTAAATACAGCTGCGAAGCTGCTGGTTACCGCCCCGCTCGCTGTCGCATATCCCACGTTCTGATGCGGGCAGGCGCGCAGTCCGATCGCCGTGCGTTCGGTCCGTATCCATGCGGTCATGCGGTTTTGAAACCCGAAGTTTCAGAGTACTCTTTCGCGCCATGACGAACGAATCGCCCGCGTCCGCTTCCGACGATGGCGGCTTCGAGCTCTACGACCTTAAGGTGGAGGTCGTCGGTCCGGCGGATCGGCCGATCTACTGCGGTGCGCGCGTGGGTGACTACTTCGAGCTCCATGGCGAAATGCTCAAGCTCCCTCCCGGGCAGGGATTCTCCATCTACTCGCTCGCGGCACTCCTGCCGCTGCTGCCGGCCAAGCAGCGGATGACCGATCCACATGACTGGATGTCGACGGACGCGGAAGTGGCCTGCCCGGACCCCAACTGCCCGACCCGGTTCCGAATCACGCGCACCGGGCGGCGGCGTTTTCGCCGTTCCGACGTGACTGCGGTCACGCCGCCTGACCGCCGCAGCAAGTGATTCCCAGGTATTCCTTCCCCCACGGCTACTCGGTGTCCCGCCTCATCAAGGGCGGCTGGCATCTGGCCGGCGGCCACGGCGCGATCGATTCCGAGCAGGCGGTGAAAGACATGGCGCGGTTCGTCGAGGCCGGCATCACCACCTTCGACTGCGCCGACATCTACACCGGCGTCGAAGCGCTCATTGGTTCCTTCCGTCGCGCCTACCCATCCCTGGCCCGGCAGGTCCAGGTGCATACGAAGTTCGTACCTGATGTGTCCGAGTTGAAGACACTGGATCGCCGCTACGTCGAAGCCATCATCGATCGGTCTCTGAGACGGCTCGGCATGGAGTGTCTCGACCTCGTGCAGTTTCACTGGTGGGACTTCGCCCTGCCGCGCTACGTGCAGACGGCCCTCGAGCTGGAGCGGCTGCAGCGCGCAGGCAAGATTGCGCGTCTCGGTGTGACCAATTTCGATACGCTGCATCTCGAAGAGCTGCTCGCCGCGGGCGTGCCCGTCGTCGCACACCAGCTCCAGTATTCACTCCTCGACGACCGGCCACGAGCGACCATGGTGGCTTGCTGCCGCGATCACGGGATAGCGCTCTTGTGCTATGGAACCGTGGGCGGCGGATTTTTATCGGCGCACTGGCTTGGCCGGCCGGAGCCCTCCGCCGCGCTCGCGAACCGGTCCTTGACTAAATACAAATTGATCATCGATGACTTCGGAGGCTGGGATCTGTTCCAGGAGTTGTTGACGGTCCTTGCGGGCATTGCGCGCAAGCGCGGCTCCGACATCGCCTCCGTGGCAACCCGTGCCGTGCTCGACTTGCCGCAGGTTGCTGCGGCGGTCGTCGGCGCCACGAGCGCGGCTCACCTGCCGGCTCACGCGCGCATTGACGCATTGCGCCTCGAGACCGAAGATCGGGCGGCCATCGCGTCGGTGACGGACCGCCGCCGGGGTCCGAAGGGAGACGTCTACGAGCTCGAGCGTGACCGGACCGGGCGGCACGGCGCGATCATGAAGTACAACTCGAATGCACTAGCCAGTGATGGCGCGGCCGACGTGGTCCGCGCCCAAACCAAATAACGCGGCACCAAGGGTCGCGCGGCACGCCGCGCCATTGCCAGCCGCTCACACGGGGAGAGCTGCCATGACGGGGGAGCAAATTCTGTTGCAAAAGACGGCGCGCGTTGCGCGCAGCCTTCGGGCTGCGATTGGCGCGACGATCATTGGCGCCTCCGTGCTCGCGGGCACCGCTCGAGCGGATCAGGGAGCCGCGCAGTCCGGGTCCGCCGCGGCATCCGCTGGCGCGCCGGCACAGACTCTCGAAGAGGTGGTCGTCACCGCCGAGAAGCGCGAATCAACGGTCCAGAAAACTCCCATCAGCGTGACTGCCATCGAAGGGACCGCGCTACAGGCCCAGGGGGTGACGGACATGCTCACCCTCGCGCAACAGGTCCCCGGCATCTCCTTCAAGACCTCCGGTCCCGGGCAGACGGAGTTTGAGATGCGCGGCCTGACCTCGACCGGTGGCGAGTCGCCTACCGTCGGTTTCTACCTCGATGACGCCGTCCTGACGCCGGCCGCGATGGCCCAGAACGGCAAGACGGTGATCGACCCGAGCCTGTTTGACTTGAGTCGCGTCGAGGTGCTGCGCGGGCCGCAGGGGACGCTCTACGGCGCAGGGTCGATGGGCGGCACGATCAAGCTCGTGACCAACCCACCGAACCCGCGGGCTTTCGCAGCGAACGTCGAGGGCATCGGCTCCGGGACGACCGGTGGTGGGTTCAACCACACCGAGAACGTCATGCTGAACCTGCCTCTGATGGAGGACACGCTCGCGCTGCGACTCGTCGGCACGGACAAGCGCATCGACGGGTGGATCGACCGCGCGGTACTTAACCCCTTCCCCATCGAGGTCAACAACAGTACCGCGCGCGGTAACGTTGCGGTGGTTCCTGCGGGGGCGCAGATCCCGCGTTCCAACCGGGAAGACCTGCGTGGAGGGCGAGCGTCTCTACTCGCCCAGCCGAACGATCGCTTCAGCGCCACGCTCGGGTACATGCACCAGGAGATTACCCAGGACGGCTCGAACACGATCGATGGTCCACCGCTGAACCAAACGCACTACCAGCCGTTCGACGTCGCGGAGCCCTTCTCCGACAGGTTCAACCTGGTCACGCTGACCCTGAAATACAATTTCGACTCTTTCCAGCTCCTGTCCGCCTCCGCCGACTGGGACCGCCAACAGAACCAGACCCAGGACATTTCCGAGGCCATGCAGTTCTACATCGGCGGGTTTTTCGGCCCTCCGGCGAGCTGGCCGTTCTCGAGCACCGCCACGGTGACCGAGGCAGGCAACACCTGGTTTGGACTCGGGGCGGGAACGATTACCGAGGACGACTACACGCGGCAGTACAGCGAGGAATTGCGCCTCACCTCGACCGGCAGCGGACCGCTGCAATGGCTGGCCGGCGGGTACTGGGCCGGCTACGGAGCGACATCCCACGTCTACTCGTTCTACCCGGCTACCAACAACGGATTCAACGCCGACTTCGGCACGACCAACCTCGCGGATAATCATCGCAAGGTCGACATCGACCAG
>DATLXS010000167.1:0-3273 GCA_035575675.1 Gemmatimonadales bacterium | reverse complement strand
CCAGTCCATCTAAATTAATCGCGGCGCCTCCAGGACGGCCGTAACCGAACGCAGTGAGAGGGTCCGCATGGCCTATGTCTAAGAATAGGACGCCAAAGCTTGTCGTTGGCATCGCTGCCTCGTTTATGGGTCTTGCCGGCGTGATCATTTTTCTGCTGGCAACAAAGATTGTGAGCGTCCAGATTGGACCTGATGCTTGTTATGTCAGTGGGAATGCATCTCGGATTCGGAATTCTGATAGCTGTCTATCGCTTGATTGGTAAGCTGGAATGAGCGAAGGCTGCCTTCTGGGGCACCCTCGATACTGCGGGCGGGACACGACGCGCGAACCGTACAAAGGGCCGTTGACGCCCTCCAAGAAGCAAGCCGCCCACCTCATTCGGCAGGCACTCTGCATTAATCTGGGCCGTATTTTCGCAGCGCTCAGTGTCCGCTATTGGGAAATCTATCGGCCGAGCTCGAGTGTCCGTAGTTGGCCGCTAGCAGAAATTGGCAGGCGCAAGGATGCCCCAGTCCGTCGATAATTGCCGCAAGTTACAAGCTCCTCGCTAGGTTGCGCCGAATGGTCCGGGAAACGCTGCATCCAAAGTCTGAAGGTCTCGCGGCGTGAGGGCTATCGAAAGCGCCACGGCGTTTTCCCTGACGTGCGCTGGAGAGCCAGATTCGGGAATTGCGATAACGTTCCCGCTGCGAATCACCCAGGCCAACGCAACCGCGGCGGCCGAGCAATCATGGATAGCGGCGATCTGCGCCAGCGTGCGGTCACCTACCAGGAGGTTATGGTCGCCGCCGAGCGGAGAATACGCCATCACCGGCATATTGTGCTGCTTGCACCACAACAGAGCGGCAGGCTCAATGTGACGGTAGTTGAGACTGTAAGGGACCTGATTGGTTGCGCAGCGATGGCCGTCTGGAACGCGGAACAGATCTTCCATCTGGCCGCTGTTGAAGTTGGATACACCCCAAGCGCGTATCTTCCCCGCCGTACGTAGTTGTTCGAATCCCGCTACAACGCCGGAAAATTGCGTGCTGGGGACTGGCGAATGTAGCAAATAGAGATCGAGATAGTCGGTGCCGAGACGAGCCAGGCTCGCCTCGCAAGCGCGCGCGATGCCATCTCCAGGCAGTTGGTTGGGCTCCACCTTGGAGACCAGGAATATACGGTCGCGCTGACCGGCGATCACGTGACCAATCAATTCCTCGGAGCGGCCGTTGCCGTAATTTCCCGACGTATCGATCAACGTCATGCCGAGCGAAATGCCTATGCGCAGCGCCTCTTCTTCAACAGCTGGCGGATGCCTCCCCAATCCGAGATGCGAGGAGCCTTGACCGAGCGCCGGGATGGTGGTGCCGTCTGGAGCCTTTACGGTACGCCCTGCAGTCTTCGATGCCGCGCCTGTGGCAAGAACCGGTGCATTTGCTTGCACCGCAACCATTGCACTCATTGTGGGCAACGATAAGCCGAACGCCGCACAACGCGCATTGAACTGACGTCTGCTAAGCAAATGCTTGTTCATAGTGTCATCACCTTCCTGCTAGACAATTGTAATAGTCTGAATGCGGTATGCCGATGACTCTTGCCGCTCAGCGCCGCTGCGGCGCGTCCTGCCACTGCACGAACGGGAGCCGTACAGCGCCGCTTTTTAGACATGAGATTCCCGAGCGAGACTCAACCCGACCCACTGCGGACCTTCGCGAAGGTCGGCTTTGGGGAACTGCGTCAATGTCATGACCGGCGCAAGGCCTGGTCCGGGTGGCGCGTCAAGCCCGCAGCGAACACCAGAAGCCACAATGAAAGCAGTCCCGTTGCCAGGTGCTCAAACAGGCCGGGAGCATTCAGGGGATTGCGACTCCACGACATTATAAGAAGGAAGATCAGCGCCAGAATGCCAGTACCGACCGAGTACCAGGTCAAAAGCTGAGGCCAACCACGCCGATGAAAAGTCAAGCCCCAGGCGATTGCAGCCAAGATACCTGATGAGAAGCCGAGAGTAGCGAACAGGTGGTGCAGTTCCTGGTTCGAGGAGAGCCCCCCGCATCCAGGATCGCAGGCGAATACCCCCGCACCTATCCGCCCCAAGCCATCAAGACCGATGAGTCCTGCCGCCAACGTGGAATACCATCCGTCCCGAAATGTCGCCAGCAACGCTGCGGCGAAACAGACGTACAGAAGGCCCGTGAATCCGAATGCGCCATATCGCATCAAGAATTCTGTGGAACTTCCTCGTTCCCCAAGTTCACTGATGTAGTGCGTGATGTGACTGAACTCCGGTCGCATTGCTCCCGCCATGCCGATGAGTGACAGCCAAAGCAGGGGACCCAGGATGCCGCACACAATGCCAAGTCTTCGAAGGCTCATACAGCACCGCGGGGGTGATCCAAGGCTGGCTAATGCCGACGTTGAGCGCTTGGTAGCGACGCTCGCACATCACCAACGTAGGCGAAGCTCGCAACGGCGGTCGCGTGACCACCGGCAACTACATCGTGGGCCGTCAATCGTTCTGCGCAGCAGCGAACGGAGGCGGGCTGGTGAGCGGTCACCATCCGCCAGCGGGCCGGATGGGTCATCGGTCGAGCTTGCCTGCATCGATCGCCAGTACCGCGCGCATCAATACGTTCACTCCGTTTGTGATGTCTGCAGAGGCAGTGTATTCGCGCGGCGAATGGCTAATACCGCCCACACTTGGCACGAAAATCATTCCGATGGGAGCGATGCGGGCAATGTCTTGGGCGTCATGCCCGGCGCCGCTCGGCATGGCCATCGTCGTCAGCCCGAGCCCGTGCGCCTCGCCGGCGATGATACGCTGGATGCGTGGATCGGTCAGTGCGGGTACCGCGGTCGCTTCAAGGTCCCGAAACTCGATGCTAGTGCCACGAACCGGGGCGATCTCCCCGGCGCGCGTGCGTATCCGCTCGAACACGGCCTCGATCCGTGCCGCATCGAGATCCCGCACTTCGACGCTGAGTACGACCCTACCAGGGATCACGTTTGGTGCTCCCGGCTCCGCCCGGATCCGACCGACGGTCGCAACCTGTTGGCCGGGAAACTCTCTCGCCGCATCATTCACTGCCAACACCAACTCGGATGCCGCAAGCAGTGCATCGTGGCGCTGGTCCATCGGGGTAGTGCCGGCGTGGTTCGCCACGCCGGTAACGGTTGCCTCCCACCAGTGGATACCGACGATGCCCTCGACAACGCCGATGTCGGTGTGGGTGCGCTCGAGTGTGCCGCCCTGCTCGATATGCAGCTCCAAGTAGGCAGCGAGATCGCTG
>DATLXS010000166.1:0-2674 GCA_035575675.1 Gemmatimonadales bacterium | reverse complement strand
CGTGTGCCTGTGCCTCACGCAGCGCCGCGGCGGGAAATTCGTGCGGCAGGTCGAAGCGTGCGATCGCCGACTCGGTGGCGAGCTCGACCGGCCGATCCGGGTCCAGACGCTTGCCGATCACCGCCTGGGCGGCAGAAGCCGGGCCGGCGTGACGCGTGATCCGGGCGATCACCCAATCGCCGCCGCGCGCGCCGTGCAGGTCCTGCGGCGCCACCGCACAGCGCAGCTGCAGGCGCCGATCAGCAGCGTTCACCCAGGCGCTGCGGCCCTGCACTTCCACGGTGCCGAGAAACGCGCTCACCCCGCGCTCCAGCACCTGCTGCACCGCGCCCGACCAGCGATCGGTCGCATCACGCGACACCTTCACGCGCAGCCGGTCGCCGTGCATCACGCCACGCATTTCCGGCGGCGGCAGAAACACGCTTTCCTTGAATCCCTCCACGCGCAGGAACCCGTAGCCGGCGCGATTGGCGCTGACCGTGCCCTCAACGAGCGAGCCCGGCCTCACGTTGGAATCAGGCGGCACGGACCTTCCGGCGCGCACGCTCGAGCGCGCGCCGTGGCCCGTGGCCTCGGCCTGCCCGCCGCCCCTGGATTTAGCGCCGCGCGACCTGCCACCGCGGCTCTTCGACGCTGCGCCAGCGCCGCGGTCGCGCGGCCCGAACTTTCCTCTACGCGCCTTCAATTGACAGCCCCCGGACCCGTGCGTACATTTCGCGGCCTTCCTCGCCTGCCCGGGTGGCGGAATTGGTAGACGCACTAGTTTCAGGTACTAGCGGGTAACACCGTGGAGGTTCGAGTCCTCTCCCGGGCAATCTGTGTTTATTTTCTTTTATAATCAACAACTTAGGACGATCCAAGCAGAAAATCAAACTGTCCGTTCCGTGCCCCACGGGTCGGGCGCAGTGTACGTGAGCCGCCGCCAGACGGTAGCGAATATAAAACGATCGAACTGATCGCATTACGGTTGCGAGACGCCTTGCGTCGGCGAGTTTTATCGACGCCTTCAGACGATGGGAAGCCTGAACTCCGGCGGCATTCGGGAGAGACAAAATGGCTTCCGTGGGTGTCAACGGACGCCGTTCGTCCGTGAGCCGTTAGCCACGAAAATTCTAGTACGGCTTGACCGTCGCCGAGCCATGGTGCGCTCTATTCAACTAAGGCTATCCTAATAACTCCGTTTCATACGCCCGCAGCCCTCGGGTGGCGCGGCGCAAAAAGGCAGCTTTAGCACTAACGATGACGCGTCGAACGGCAATTTGTGGGTTCGTGCTGTGCATTGGTCTCACACTCACCAGCCCGGATCTGAGCTGGGCAGACGCGCGGGGCATCACATCATCGAGCGCCACGGCGGCGGTCGCGCGAGTGCTCGCTGGCGCGGTCGAGCGCGGCGACACGCCAGGAGTTGTAGGAGTGGTCGTGGATCGTGACGGCGTTCTCTTCGAGGGCGCCTCCGGAAGACTCGACATCGCACGCGACGTAGCATTGCGCACTGACGCGATTTTCAGAATCGCCTCAATGACCAAACCTGTCACTTCCGTGGCCATCATGATGCTGCTGGAGCAGGGCAAGCTAGAGCTGGATGATCCCGTCTCCAAGTACCTGCCCGGCTTCGACAAGCTCCAGGTCATCACGAAGTTCAACGCCGACGGTACGTACGAGACGAGGCCGGCGAAGCGAACGATGACGCTTCGGCATCTCTTGACGCACACCTCGGGCATCGGATACGGCTTTTCCAGCCCGATTGTCGCGCGTTTGCAGGAAGGCAACGAGAAAGACGAATGGCAGCTTCCGCTGCTGCATGAACCGGGCGAACGATGGACGTACAGCGCGAGCACGCGCGTACTCGGGCTTATCGTCGAAAAGATCACCGGCGAATCTCTAGAGGCCTATTTCCAGAAGCGCATCTTCGTGCCGCTGCGCATGATCGATACCTCGTTCGCCGTGCCGATCGCCAAACAGTCGAGGGTCATCACTGTATACAGTCACGCGGACGGCAAATTTCAGCAGCAGCCCGGCGGGACAGTACCCTCGACTCCGACTCCGCCGTTTGGTGGCGACTACGGGCTGTATTCCACCGCACGCGACTACGGGCAATTCATACGAATGCTGCTGAATCGCGGCCGCCTGGGAGATGCGAAAATTCTGAGCGCGAGGTCGGTCGGGGTCATGAGCCGCAATCAGATCGGTGCGGTTTTCGTCTCGCAGCAGCCTGCTGCGGATCCTGGGCTGACCCGGCCCTTCCCTCTGGGCGCCGGGCGCGACAAGTTCGGGCTCGGCTTTCAAGTGACTGCGCCAAGCGACGTGGGAAGCGAGTATCGAAGCGCGGGCAGTCTAAGCTGGGCCGGTCTCTACAATACCGAGTTCTGGGTCGACCCGAAGCGCGGTGTCGGTGGAGTGCTGATGATGCAATATCTGCCGTTCTACGACGAGGCAGCGATCCGGACGCTGCGCGACTTCGAGGCGGCGGTGTACGAGCAGCTGGCGCCGCCGCGCTGAAGATTTCCAGTTGCTCGCGTGGGCCTCAATCCTAGTCTAAGGAACCTCTGATTTACCGGTGGTGTCCAAGGTGTTGGTCTCTTTCATGCGAGCTCCTCAATGAAACAACAGACGCTCACCGGATTTGAGAAATACGGAAAGACGACACGGCGCGCGCAGTTCCTGAGGGAGATGG
>DATLXS010000165.1:0-13549 GCA_035575675.1 Gemmatimonadales bacterium | reverse complement strand
GAGGAACCGGTCCAGCGCCTGATCGAAGAACAAGGTCGAGGCACGCACGCGTGTGACGCCGTTTTCCTTGTCGTCCCAGGCGCTGATCACGATCTCCTCGCCGCCCTGGCCGCGCAGCGTCACGAACGTGGCTCCTACCTTCTCCACGAATGCCGCCGCATTGGGAACCCGCTCGGCGAAGAACTGCTGCGCGCGCGCCAGCACATCAGAGGGCGCGAGCGAGACGGTGGTGGTATGGATCATGGGGCCTTGAGGATCGTGATGCCGGTCGGCTGCCGGGGGATCGGGATGCTGGCGACACGCGCCCGCGTCGTGAGATCGATGACATCCACGGCGCCGGGATCGATCCCGACGCTCTCCTGTGAGATGAACGCCCAGCGCCCATCGGGCGAATAGGCCACGCCGTGCGGCAGCGGCTTCGACGTCGGGATCTTGACCACTTCAGTCAGGCTCTGCGCATCGACCAGCGACACGCTCTGCGCCTTTTTGTTGGTCACGATCACCCACCGCCCGTCGGCGGAGGGCTCGACGTTGTACGCGCCCGTGCCCACCGGGATCTCCTGCACCAGCTCGAGCGATCCGGCATCGAGCACCTGCAGCGTGTTGCCGTGATTGCACGCGACGTACAACCGGCGGTCGTCCGGCGAGACCGAGACGAACGTCGGCATGCAGTCGTGCTGCGGGGGACCGGACGCCGCGGCATGCATCGGCATCCCGGCCCCAGGCATGCCCTCTCCCGTCTTGTGCCGCCTGCGAATCCGGAAGCTCTGCCGGTCGATCTCGAGGATTTCATCCGAGTTCATGCACGACACGTACACCAGCGTCCCGGTGTGATTGGCCTTCACGCCGTGCGGCATGTCGCACGCCGGAAGATTGGTGAGCGGCGTCATCGTGGCGGTCTGCACGATCGTGACGACGTTCATGCGCGGGTGATCGCCGTGGAAATCGGAATTGGCGACGAACGCCAGCGCGCCGTCGGGCGTCAACCCGATCGTCGTGGGAAACATCTCGACCGGAGCGCGGCCCAGCAGGGTGTCGCTGCCCACGCTCATTTTCCAGAGCGATCCGTAGGGCGTGCCGTGCGCGATCGTCACGTACCACGCGGACCCATCCGGGGCGACCGCCACGTTGTGCGGGCCGTCGATATCGGCGGGCATGATGCCGACCGGCACGACCTTGGCGACGGCCAGCGACGTCCCGTCCCAGGTGAGCTGGGTGACGATGTCGCCCGATTCGCTCGCGACCAGGATGCGGTAGCCAGTCGGAGGGGCCGACAGGGCGAGCCCGGCCAGCGCGGCGAGTACGGCGATGAGACGCATGAGAAAAAGATAGCGACCCTAGCGGTTGCCCGCCGCCTCCCGTGCCAGAAAGGAGCGGATGGCCACTGCGGCCTCGCGCGGGCTGACGGCGCCGGTGTCGATCGTCAGGACCGCCGGCAGCTCCGGGTAGTCGAACGCGCCGGCGCGCGTCAGCGTCTGGTATTGATCGAGCGACTGCAGCTTGCCGAACTCGGCGCGCGAGGGACTCGTCAACCGTCGTTCGATGTCGCCCGCATCGCAGGTGAGGCGCACGAAGTGCACGACCCCGCCGCGCGCCTCGATGGTCGTGATGGTGTCTTCAATGAATGACGGCCGCACCGTGCGCTCGGGCGCGAAGGTGAAGATCAGCGACCGGTCGTTTTTGGCGGCCTCCTGGAACACGCTCAACCAAATCAGCTCCCGGAGCTTCACGAATGACGCGCTGCCGAACTCGAACAGCGGGGTCAGCACGTCAACGGCAAGGTGATTGTGGAAGAGGGGCAAGCCGGTCAGCTCGGCGAGCTCACGGGCCACCGTCAGCTTCCCCACCGCCGGCGGACCATGAATGAAGATGAGTCGCACCTAGCGCCCCCCCCGGAACGCAAAAAACACGGCCCCGCACATGCACAGCGCGGCCCAGAGGAAATTGAGGCGCACCGGTTCCTTCATATAGAAGGCGGCAAACGGCACGAACACGCCGAGCGTGATGACTTCCTGCAGGATCTTGAGTTGGCCGAGCTGGAGCTGCGAATGACCGATGCGGTTCGCCGGCACCTGGAGCAGATACTCGAATAGCGCGATCCCCCAGCTCACCAGTGCCGCAACGATCCAGGGCTTCTGGCTCAAGTGACGCAGGTGCGCGTACCAGGCGAATGTCATGAAGATGTTGGAAAAGATCAGCAACACGACCGTCTTGGCGATAACCGGCATCGGAGATCCCTCGAGAAAAGTCCCGACTATTGTAGCACGCGCAGCACCTCCCGCGCGGCGCGCCGCCCGCTTGCCAGCGCGCCGGCGACCGTGCCGATCTGCGGGCCGTCGGTCGCTTCGCCGGCGAAGAAGAGCGTGCCCTCGACGGGCCGGGCCAGGGCCCGCGGGGCACCGATGCCACCGACGCCGATATAGCTGTACGCGCCCCGCGCGAACGGATCGGCGCGCCAATCGTGACTGGCAGACGCATCGAGCTGATCCTCCAGATCGCGCCGCGGGACGGCCAGAAGCTCGGACAGCGCCACCAGCGTGCGCTCCAGCCGCGACGGCGGCTCCTCGGCAAGGAGCTGTTCGGCGGCGACGGCACCGACGTATCCGACGAGCACCGGCGAGCGCACGGGGAGCGTGGTCCACCACGTCGGCACCTCGGCGCCCTGCCCGTGCAGGAAGTTCAGCCCGCCACGGTCCGTGCCGGACGGCCCGCGCCGCTCCTTCAGGAATTCCGCGTCGTCCCAGAAGGCGTTCCTGAACCGGAGCACGATCTTGAACACCTGCCCCGTCTCGAGACCCGCGAGGGCGCGCCGTTTGGCAGGAAGCGCCGGATCAAACCGCACCACCCCGGCCTTCAGGACGGCGAGGGGCAGCGTGACCACCGCGCTGCGTGCACTCACGGTGGGCAAGGGCGCGCGGTCGGCACCGCGGCACGCGACTCGAACAGCCCCGCCTTTCCACTCCACCGACTGCGCGACGGTGCTGAGCCGCAGCTCGGTGCGGTCGGGATCCAGGCCGTCCCGCAGCCATTTCATGAGGGCATCGCCGCCGTTGGCGATGCGGAACTGTCCGCCCGCGACTTCGTCCCGCTCGGCACTGCCCCCTCCGCGGGCCTCGACCGCCAGCGACTCCGCACTCAGCCGATCGGGGTGCGCGGCGTAAAAGCCCTGGAGGAAATCCCGCAGCATCCCGCGCCGTGACGGCGGCACGCTCCGCGAATCGAGATACTCGCTCACCGGAAAGTCGCGGCCGCGGCGCACGAGCCGGCGGGCAAGATCGTGATTCATGCGATCGACGAGTTGCCAGAAGCCGTCCATCGCCTTGATCCGGCCGGCGGCGGCGAGCTCGTGTGTGTCGGGCAGCTCCAGCACCGCGAGCCCGGCTGCCTGCGCGAGGGATAGTGTTTCGGCGCGCTCGCCGTGGATGAACTCGGCGCCGAGCTCGAGGGGAACCGGCGAGCGGGAATCGTGCAGGGTAAGAATCCGGCCGCCGACGCGCGGCCGCGCTTCGATGATCGTGACGCGGAGACCGGCATGCGAGAGGTCGCGCGCCGCCGCGAGTCCCGCGGCTCCGGCGCCGAGGATCAGGACGTCAACGCGTTTGCGATCGCGTGCCATGGTCAGCGCCTAGAGCAACGCACGCAACGCGGTTTCGATTTCGGAATTCGGGACGGCGCGCGCCCCGAGGTCCCGCGCGGCGCGCAGCGCAGCCGCATCGACGTGCGAGCCGAACGCGAGCACCGGCACGCCGCGGCCCACGAGGTCGGCAATGCGCTGCGGGACGTCGGCTTTTCCCAACTCGACCACGGCGAGGTCGTAGGGTGCTTCGCGTGCCGATTCCGCTCCACTCGCCGTGAGAATTGCCTGCAGCTTGCCGCGGAAGAACAAATCGCGGCAGTCGACGAGGACCCGCTTCACCCCGCCAGCTTCTGCGTCAGATAGGCGACGAGCTGTGCCGTGGCGACGCGGTCCTGCTTGAGCGTGTCGCGGTCGCGGACCGTCACCGTCTGATCCTGGGTGGATTGGCCGTCGATGGTGACGCCGAAGGGGGTGCCGGCCTCGTCCTGGCGGCGGTAGCGGCGGCCGATCGACCCGCCGTCGTCGTAAAACACGTTGAAGTGCCGCCGCAGGTCGTCGTGAATGCGATGCGCCAGCTCCGGCATCCCGTCCTTGTTCACGAGCGGGAACACTGCCGCCTTCAGCGGGGCCAGCGACGGCTTGAGCTTCAGCACGACGCGCTGCTCGCCGCCCTCGGCGGCGTCGGCGGCCTCGGCGCCGCGCACCTCTTCTTCTGTATAGGCGTCGCACAGCACCACCAGCGTCGTGCGATCCGCCCCCGCCGAAGTCTCGACCACGTACGGAATGAACCGCTCGTTCGTCTTCGGGTCGAGGTACTCGAGCTTTTTGCCGGCATGCTGCTGATGGTTCGTCAAATCGAAGTTGGTCCGGTTGTGGATCCCCTCGAATTCCTGCCAGCCGAACGGGAATTCATACTGGATGTCGTAGGCGTCCGCGGCATAGTGCGCGAGCTCGTCCTTGCCGTGCTGATGCCAGCGCAGCTTCTCCGGCCGAATCCCGAGTCCCTCCACCCACTTCATCCGCTCCGCGCGCCAGGTCTCGAACCATTCGGTCTCGGTGCCGGGCTTCACGAAAAACTGCATCTCCATCTGCTCGAACTCGCGAGTCCGAAAGATGAAGTTGCCGGGCGTAATCTCGTTGCGGAACGCCTTGCCGATCTGCGCAATTCCAAAGGGGATCTTTTGGCGCGAGGACTGCTGCACGTTCAGGTAATTGACGTAGATCCCCTGCGCCGTCTCGGGACGCAGGTAGACAACGGCGGCCTGATCCTCGACCGGCCCCATGAATGTCTTGAACATCAGATTGAACTGTCGCGGCGCGGTCAGGGTGCCCTTGCTGCCGCACACGGGGCACTGCGCGTCCGGCTGGCCGGGCGTGCCCTTGATCTTCGGATCGTCCGCCCGGAAGCGGTTCTTGCACTGCTTGCAGTCCACCAATGGATCGGTGAACCCTGCCACGTGGCCGGATGCCTCCCAGACTTTGGGATGCATCAGGATGGCGGCGTCGAGGCCTTCGATGTCGTGACGCTCATGCACCATCGACCGCCACCAGCGCTCTTTGATGTTCTTTTTGAGCTCGACACCGAGCGGCCCATAGTCCCAGATGGAGCCAAGCCCGCCGTAGATCTCGGAGGATTGAAACACGAAGCCGCGCCGCTTTGCCAGCGACACGAGCTTTTCCATGGTTTTGTCTGCAGTTGCGGGCGGCATAAGGAGCCGGAAGTTACAAACCCAACGCCTCGCGCGCGACCTGTTCGGCCATCTGGGCGAGGGCGGTCGCGTCCAGCATCCGTCCCCCACCGTCGCCCCCCACCGTATGCACGCCGATCATGCCTTCGACCCGCCCGGCAACGACCGCCACCTTCTTCCTGGCGACCTGCGCCCGGCGCACCACTTCTCCCGGGGCCTTGCCAACCAGCGACGTCCGGTCGAAGACCCCCTCGCCTGTGATGACGAGGTCGGCCTTGGCGAGCGCCGCATCGAAGCCGGCGCGCTCCAGCACCCACTCCGCTCCACCCGCCAACTCCGCCTTCGCAAAGAAGACGAGCCCTGCCCCAAGGCCGCCCGCGGCGCCACCCATCGGCACCGTCCCGAGCTCCGGGCGGCCGGCCCGGGCCCACAGCTCCGCCAGGCGAGCGAGACCGGCCGCGAGATGCGGAATCTCTTCCGGCCGCGCCCCCTTTTGCGGTCCGAAGACGGGTGCGGCGCCGTCCGGGCCGAGCAGCGGCGTGACGACATCCGCGAGCGCCACGACGCGAGCGTCGAGGCCCCACCCCGACCCGAAGGAGGCAAGGTCAGTCAGGGATCCGCCGCCATCGGGCAGCTGCTGGCCCGCCGCGTTTTCGAACGTCCACCCGAAGCCGCGCGCGGCGCCCGTTCCGCCGTCTACGGTTGCGGTGCCGCCCAGGCCGACGACGATCGTCTTGGCACCACGGTCGGCCGCAGTCCAGATCAGCTCGCCGACGCCCCGCGTCGTGGTACGAAGCGGATCGCGGTCCTCGGGCTCCACGAGCGCCAGCCCGCAGGCCGACGCGCTCTCGATGATCGCCGTCTCGCCATCGATCCAGCCCATCTCGGCGGAGACCGAGTCGCCGATCGGGCCTGTCACATCGAGCCGCTCGCGCAGGGCTCCGGCGGCGGGGAGGACGACATCCAGCAACCCGTTTCCGCCGTCGGCCACGGGACATTCGAGCACCGCCGCCCCGGGAACGGCCCGCCGCACTCCGGTCGCGAGTGCTTCAGCGACCTGACGCGGGCCCAACGTGCCCTTGAAGGCGGCGGGGGCGACCAGGATGACTGGCATGGGAAAAGAATAACAGAGGCCGAGAGGCCGAGCGGCTGAGGGGCTATGAGGACTGAGGGACTACAAACGAGAAACCCCCTGAGTTGCCCCAGGGGGTGATCGCCTGCCGCACACCGTGCGCCCTAGAACCCGATGTGAGCTAAGCGAACTCCTTCTCGCAAATCGGGCGGGCGCTCCGGACCTCTGGCAGCCGGGCTATCTCGACGAGCGAGACCCCTTTGCTTTGCGCCCCGCCGTCACCGGCGGTTTGCCCTTTGCAGAGAACTGGCCAATTCACAAGCAAGAAGGGTGCCCTGCTTGTAACCGCTGTCACCGCAACGCTGGTATGCCTGACCTAGTAAAATTACTTGCTCGTATTATGCACTAAACACCGCAGAATACGGCACAGAAAACCGTATCTAGGAGACGCAACAGACGCAGCAGACGCAGCAGCGGCTGTCAGTTATTAGCTGAGAGCCGCTGCTGTCGAGAGCTTCCGTAACAATCCATACACGGTCCGCGCGCATTCTTCGCGCGTGGCGTTCACTTCATCGAGTTCGCCTGGCTGGAAGAGGCCGAGGTGCTGGACCAGATCCAGAACGGCTTCTACTTCGACCAAGGATCCTCGGGCGACGTCCGCAAACCGGCGGAATTCCTTCAACCCGCGCCGACTGACACCTTCAGCCAGGTTCAGCGCGATGCGCTCGCCGCTATCCTCTGGAAACCGCTGCTGCGTCTGTTGCGTCTGCTGCGTCTTCTGAGAACGGTTTGCTGTCAGACCTCTATGATCTGATCCCTACGCGTTCCAACGCTTACATAGCGCACCGGCGCACCAGCCAAGTCTTGCAGTCTATCGACGTAAGCTCTTGCCGCCGGCGGAAGATCCGCGAGCCTGCGAACGTCGGTCAGTCTTTTCTGCCAGCCCGTCACCGTCTCATAAATCGGCTCCACCCGCCCAATCGTCTCCACGTCTGCTGGCATGCTATCAATGACCTCTCCGTCGAGACGATAGCCGACCCCGACGGGAATCTCGGCGAACGTATCGAGCACATCCAGCTTCGTAACGGCCAGCCCCGTCAGCCCATTGACCCGAACGGCGTACCGAACCACGACAGCATCGAACCATCCACACCGCCGCGGCCGTCCTGTCGTCGCCCCGAATTCGCCGCCGAGCTCGCGAATACGCTCGGCCACGGCGGGCTCCGCCTCCGTCGGCAGCGGCCCATTCCCGACGCGCGTTGTGTACGCCTTCACGACGCCGAGCACCGCGTCGATGGCCGTCGGACCGATCCCCACGCCCACCGCGGCGCCACCCGCCGTCGTGTTGGACGACGTGACGTACGGATAGGTCCCGTGATCCACGTCGAGCAGCGCACCTTGGGCACCTTCGAGGAGCACCGATTCGCCCCGCGCCAGCGCCTCCCAGACCACGCGACCGGCATCGACCGCCAGGGGCAGCAACCGCGGGGCCAGGCGCTCGAGTAGCTGGGTGTGCTCCTCCGCGCTGGCGTGTTCCCCCACCGCCCCGCTCCCCGCTCCCAGCATTCCCAGCATCTGGTTCGCGGCTTCGACGCGGGCCCGCACGAGCTCCTTGGCGCGGCTGAGATTGCGCAAGTCGCCGACGCGCAGGCCGCGGCGCCCGTATTTGTCTTCGTAGGTCGGACCGATGCCTCGTCCCGTCGTGCCGATCTTTTCTTTCTTCTCACGGGCACGATCGAGGAGCTTGTGATAGGGCAGGGTGAGATGCGCCCGGTCGGAGATGTGCAGCTTGTGCTCGGTCCGCACGCCCCTGCCCTCCAGCGCGTCCAGCTCTGCGAACAGCTGCTCCGGATCGAGTACCACGCCGTTGCCGACGACGCACACGGCGCCCTGCAGAATGCCCGAGGGGATCTGGTGGAGGACGAACGACTTCCCTTCCCCGGTGTCCACCGTGTGCCCGGCATTGGCGCCGCCCTGGTAGCGCACCACGAGATCGGCGCGCTCGGCCAGGACGTCAACCACCTTGCCTTTGCCCTCATCGCCCCACTGGGCGCCGACTACGACGACACACTGCGTCTTCGGTCCGAACACTCGAACCTCTCCTCGGTGGCAACAAAAAAGCCCCCAGCGGGGGCCTAGCCTATCCTCTGTGGGAAGCTATTGGGCGCGCAGCACCCGCGCCAGCCCCGCGGCGACGCTCGCCGCGCCGTCCAATCGCACGCGATCGGCGTTGTCCCCGGGCCGATGGACGGCGAGCATCGTGCGCGAGTTTCCCTTGAGAATCGTGACGCATTCTCGGCTCACGCCCGCGAGCGCAATGCCGTCGACCACCACCGGCAACCAACGCCACCGCCGGCCCTTCAAGGCCGCTGCGACGGCGACACCGATCGGTCCCGGCCTGTGCGACAGCACCACGGGGGTCCCGAAATCGTCCAGGCCATCGAGATTGATCACGGCAGCATCTGCGAACAGATCGGCGCGATCCGCCGCCAACGCGCGCGCCCCGACCAAGCCGAACTCCTCGGCGTCCGGAAAGATCACGCCCACGGCCATGCCCGGGGAGAGTTGATCGATAGTCATGAAGATGGTGATGAGCGCGCTCGCGTTGTCCACCGCGCCGGGTGAGTTGTCGGTTACGCGGTTCTGCGACACGATGATCAACGCCACGACGAGGAGCGCGATAGCCGGCACCGCGGCAAGCGCCAGCGCGACGAGGCCGAGCACCAACGCCGCGAACCCAATCAACCGGATCGCCATCGAGATTGGCTGGCCCTTGGAGTCGTAATGCGCGACGAGCCAGACGGGCTGATGGGCCGATGGGCGGACGGGCCGGGCTATCAGGTTGACGCCGGATATTGTGCGCGGGACTCCCAACAGCGCCCGGGCTGGCTGCCCCGAAAATCCATGCTCCTCGACCGCAAACCCGCGCGCCGAGAGCTCGCGCTTCAGGATCTCACGAACGTTCTGATGATTGGGTGTCCCCACGAGCCGCGGCACGGCGAGCTCGCGGAACAACGCCGCGTAGTCAGTCACTGCGCACGAGCGCGCTGACGCGCTCGCGATCGGCAGCCGAAACCGGCGCGAGCGGCGGCCGCACCGGGCCGCCGTGCAGTCCCGCGGCCTCCATCGCGGCCTTCACGCCGGCGGGGCCGAGCTTGCCGACGATCTCCTTGTCGAGCGGCGTAATCCGCTGCTGGATCTCCCCGGCGGCCGCGCGATGTCCCTGCTCGAATTCGCGCACGAGCTGCACGCACAACCCCGGCGCGAAGCACGCGACACCGACGATCCCGCCCTGACAGCCGAGCTCGAGCGCGGTGAGGAGCAGCGACGCCCCACCGACGAGCACCGCCCACTGCGGCACCGCGGCGCGGTAGGCGGCGAGGTTCTTCGGATCTCCCGAGGAATCCTTCACCCCGATGATGCGCTCGTGGCTCGTGAGCTGTTGGAGGAGCGCCGGCGCCAGCATGATGTGCGTGTACTTCGGAATGTTGTACACGATGACCGGAACGGGGCTCGCATCGGCGACGGCACGGAAGTGTGCCGCCAGCGTCTCCGCCGTCGCGGCCGCGGAGAAGTACGACGGCGGGCGCACGAGCACGGCGTCCGCACCGGCCGTGGCCGCGGCCTTCGACGCGGCAATCGTCTGACGGGTCGACTCGCCACCCGTTCCTGCGATCACCCATTTGCCGTCGTCGACCGTCTCCCGCGCCAGTCCCACCAGGTGCTCCTGCTCGGCCGGGTCGAGCAGCGGCGCCTCACCGGTCGAACCGGAGACGACGATGCCGTCCACGCCGGCGGCGAGCAGGCGGGTCAGGTTCTCCTGGAATGCCCGCGGCGCGACGTCGCCAGTCGCCGGATCGAACGGCGTCGTCACCGGGGGAAACACGCCTGCGGGAACCGCGCTTCGCTCGCTCATTGGGGCAGCATGCTGGAGAGGTCGTCGGTGAATCCCGCCGGCTTGTCCTCACCCTGTGCGGGGGCGGCGGGGGGCTGAGTTGGAGAGACGACACGCGAGCGCCGCCGCAGTGTGCGGACCTGCAGCTGAAAGTCCGCCGGATTCGACGCGGCGGCGAGCGCCGTCTCGTACGTCACGATGTCGTCGGCGACGAGATCCATGAGGTGCTGGTCGAACGTCTGCATGCCGTACTGCTCGCGCGATTCCTTGATGTAGTCGTGCAGCGACGTCGTGCGGTCACGCTCCCGAATCATGTCGCGCGCGGTCCCCGTCGCGAGCAGCACCTCGAGCGCGGCGGCGCGGCCCCGCCCGTCCGCCCGCGGCAGCAGCCGCTGCGACACGACGGCGTGCAGCGCCTCGGACAGCCGCAGCCGGGCAATCTCCTGCTCTTCGGGCGGAAACATCGAGACGACGCGACTGACCGTCGTGACGGCATCGGGCGTGTGCAGCGTCGAGACGAGCAGATGCCCCGTCTCGGCCGCTTTCATGGCTGTATCGATCGTCTCGGAATCGCGCAGCTCGCCGATCAGGACGACGTCGGGATCCTGCCGCAGCGCGGCACGCAGCCCGGTGCGGAAGTCGTCGGTATCGACGCCGATCTCGCGCTGCGTCACCGAGCAATTGATGTCGCGATGCAGGAACTCGATCGGGTTCTCGAGCGTGAGGATGTGCCGATGCTGGTTTTGATTGATGTGGTTGATGATCGCGGCCATGGTCGAGCTCTTGCCCGAGCCCGTCACGCCAGTGACCAGGATCATCCCCCGCTCGGCAGTCGCGACTTCGGCGAGCACGGCCGGCAGCTTCAGCGTTTCGAAGGTCGGGACGTCGAACGGGATGACGCGCATCACGATCATGAACGAGGAGCGCTGCCGCAGGATATTGACGCGGAAGCGGCCGATGCCCGGCATGCCCCACGAGCAGTCGTAGTCGCGCAGCTTGTCGATGCGGGCGCGATCGTCGTCGTTGGAGATGAGCCGCTGGGCGATCGCCCTGGTCTGATCCGGCGTGAGCCGCTGCTTGGTCAGCGGCACCAGCTTCCCGTCGATGCGGGCGCGAAACACGTCGCCCGCCTTGATGTGCAAATCGGACGCCCCGCGATCCACCGCGGCCTTGATGATTTTTTCCATTCAGTACCCGGCTTCCCGGTCGACGAGGTTCGTGAGGGGCGCACCTGCAAGATAGCTACTGATGTTACTCACTATCAAAGCGGTTTCGCGCTCCCAGAAGCGGCCCGACACCGCGCTCACGTGCGGCGACACGAGCACCCGGGGATGGCTCCAGAAGGGGTGCCCGGCCGGCAGCGGCTCGGTGCCGAACACGTCGAGCGCCGCGCCGCGCACGCGCCGCAGCTCGAGGAGCTCGAGCAGCGCCGGCTCATCGAGCAGCGAGCCCCGCGACACGTTGATGACGAGCGCGTGGTGCGGCAGCCGCTCGAGCACGCGGCGGTCCACTGCCCCGACCGTCTCGGCCGTGTGCGGGGCGGCGATGACCAGCACGTCGCTGCCGGAGGCGAGTCGCGGCAAGTCGGCCAAGCCGCCGACCCACTCTACGCCCCTGGCCTCCCCCGGACCGCCACCGCGCTCGGGGTGCCGCCGCACGCCCGCCACCTTCATCCCGAGCGACAGCCCGCGCCGCGCCACGGCGGTCCCGATGCCGCCCAGCCCGAAGACGCCGAGCCGCAGCTCCCGAAACTCCCGCATCGGGATCGCGCCGTCGGTGAAGTCGTCCTTGGCCCAGCGACCTTGGCGCTGCGCCGAGATCATGCGGTCGAGTCCCCGGGTGAAGTAGGCGATTGCGGCAATGACCCAGTCGGCCATCGGCTCCGCGTGGACGCCGGCGGAATTCGTGAGCAGCACAGCAGGGCCGACCTGCCCCAGGCTCGAGCCGATGCCGGCGGTGGCGCTGTGGGCCCAGCGCAGCGTGTCCTTCGCCGCCACCGCGACGCCGGACGGTATTCCGAAGCCGAGGTAGATCTCGGCGCCGCGCGCGGCAGCGATCGCTTCCGGCGAGCCGGAGCCGCCGTCGCCGTCAGACACCGCGGGGGCTTTCACTTCGAGGACGTCCCAGCTCGTGCCGACGGCGTTCTTGATCTCCACCACGTTCGGCCGCGGAATCCTCCAGGCCGTGCGTGGCGAGGTTAGATCGATCACGAGACGCCGCGTGCTCACTCCCCGGTCGACACCGTGCGGACGTGATCGTGGTGCAGGAGGGTGATGATCGCCTGATCGTACAGGCGCTTGGACCCGCGCAGCTCGAACTCGACGACGAGGTCCACATTCTCCTGCCGGTTCGAGACCTTGAGAATGTCCAGTCCCATGCGGCGCACCGCGGTTTCCAGATCCTCCACGACGGTGGGACCCGGGCGCGCGTGGATGGAGATCGTCGACGTCAGCGATTGCCGCTCGACCAGCTTCTCGACGCGGCCCAGGCCGGCCAGCACGACGACGACCGCGAGTGTCGTTCCGACGCCTTCGAGGTAGTAGCCGCTGCCGAGGGCGACGCCGATCGCGGCGACGACCCAGATCGTCGCGGCGCTGGTCAGGCCGACGACCGCGCCGCGCGCGTGCAGGATCGTGCCCGCGCCGATGAAGCCGACGCCGGTGACGATCTGCGCCGCGACACGGGTCGTGTCGGTACCCGGCGGGATTGCACCCGTACTGCCCGTCAGCATCGCGAGCGACAGGTGCGTGTACAGCACCGATCCGATACAGATGAGGATGTTGGTTCTGAGTCCCGCCGGTTTGCCGCCGAGCTCCCGCTCCAGCCCGATTGCGCCGCCGAGGAGCGTCGCGAGACCGATTTGCAGCATGAGATCGAGCCGGAAGATCTCGACCATGTGCCGGAAGATCTCACCCATGGAGGAATCCCATCTTGTCGCGGACGTCCGTGATGGTGCGCTGCGCGAGCGCGCGCGCGCGGCTCGCACAATCGCGCAGGCGATCGAGCACACCCTGCGGCTCGCGCCGCAGCTCGGCCGCGCGCTCGCGAATCGGCGCCAGCGTCTTGATCATGTTGTCGGCCAGCACGCGCTTGCAGTCGAGGCAGCCCCAGCCCGCGGTGCGACACTTGGTGGCCACGTCGGCGACCGTGTCAGGCGACGAGAACCCCTGATGCAGCGTAAAAATGTTGCAGATCTCCGGTGTGCCGGGATCTTTCCGGGTCTTGCGGGCCGGATCGGTGGCGGCCGGCCCGAGCTTCTCCCAGATCGCCTCGGGGGATTCGAACAGTCCGATCGTATTCCCCAAACTCTTGGACAT
>DATLXS010000164.1:0-3054 GCA_035575675.1 Gemmatimonadales bacterium | reverse complement strand
ACGCCGCTCCCCCGCGATACCGCCAGACCGCCGGCTGCGACCGGTGATAATTCCTCCAGCGCGCCGCGCAGGCCATCGCAGGCGGCTGCGCCATCGCAGGCGGCTGCGCCATCGCAGGCGGCTACGCCATCGCAGGCGGCTGCGCCATCGCAGGCGGCTACGCCATCGCAGGCGGCTACGCCGCAGTTGCGAACCGATCGACCGCCTTCCGCTCAGCAGCTGCCGACGCAGCAGCGCGGTTCCTCGGCCGAGGATCCGACTCACGCCCACACCCGCCCGCCCTCCGCGCCGGTCAACAGGCCGCCGGCCGCAGCCGCACCGGTCGAGCAATCCTCGCGCCCGCAGCAGCCACAGTATCAGGAGCAGCGATATCGCCCGCCGGCGCCCGCGGCGGCACCGCCTCCGGCGCCGGTGCGTGAGGCGCCGAGCCCGCCGCCGGCGAGCCGCCCGCAGGAGCGTTCCACGCCGCCGCCGCCGAGCCGCCCGCAGGAGCGTTCCACACCGCCGCCGCCGAGCCGCCCGCAGGAGCGTTCCACACCGCCGCCAGCGCGAGCACCGGAGCCGAAATCCGAGAAATCCGAGTCACGCGATTCGGGGCCGCATGCGGATCGCACCTCGCGGGAGCGCGCGGAGCGGTGAGGCTCAGCGGTGGTCGGCCTCGCGGTACGGCTCGGAGTGCTTGGTGTCGCGCGTGAGCAAATTCATCAACTTCGGGTGCACGAAGAGTTTTTCCCTGCCGAACGCCTGTCCGCGCAGCACGCCGATCGATACCAGCGCCTTGAGATAGCGGGAAGCGGCCTGGCGACCGGCGATTTTCGCATCGACGAGATTCGTTATGCGGCAGTAGGGCTGCTCGAAAATGACGTCCACCAGTTCGCGGCTGTAGATCTTGGGAAGTCTGTGTCGTACGTAATCGGCGGTGTCGGACGCGAGTCTGCGGATTGCGCCGATCTTCCTCGTCGTCCATGTGGCCGTATCTTCTACTGCCCGCAGCATGTAGAGCAGCCACGGCTCCCAGGCACCCTCGCGCGTGACCGCGAGCAACAGGCGGTAGTAATCCGCCTTGTTCGCGATGATGTATCGACTTAAGTAAAGGATCGGCGGATTCGCGCTTCTCCCTGGGGCGGCGTGTAGATGATTTCGCCGGTGGCATCGTTCGCCAGGGGCCGTGCCCGGCACCTTGCGCACGCTCATCTGGACGCCCTTGATCTGCGTGCAGATCCATTCCGCGGTCCGCGTCGTCAGCGGACGGGTTCTTAGCGGCTTGACGCCTTCGAGAAGGGCACGCCGGTACGGCAGCGCTTCACGGGTCGCCGGGTCCGCGCCGGAGTCGGCTCGCAGATGCCGGAACAGCTTGTCGGCAGTGGTGATGTCGCAGGCGGCGACACGTCAAGACAACGTGTCGTCAAATCCGCATTCTTGCGACACGTCGAATCGACCGGCCCTTCTTCACCAAGCGACGGGCTTTCCAGGCGAGGAGCGTCGACTTTGGGGCGAGTCAAATGCCGGCGAGGGGGTTGGCGGCGCCAGGAGGCGTCCGGTCCGGGCGGCGCGTCAGACAGCCACGAAGCCTGAGAGCATCCGTGCCCGCGCATCGAAGGTCGCGGTGGCCCGGCAACCGAGAGCACGATGACGGGCGCTGATCAAGCAGTCGGCGAAGTCAGCAGCCGAATCTTTCCAAGTGAACATAGCCTCCTCGACGGAGGGCTCATCCTCGAATTCCAGTTCGACGGCATCCAGCAACGCGGACAACGCTGCGACAATCTCGGCCTTTGCCACACCATAGCGGCTGCGTAACACCCACTCCGTCTCGAGTAGCACGAGGAGACTGATCAGTACGGTCTCGCCGCCGCCCACCTCGCGCTTGATGAGTCGCCGCGCTCGCTCGAACTGCTCTGGGTCATCGCGAACCAGGAAGCGAACGAGCACGTTGGTGTCGATCCCGAGCATCAGCGCGAGAGCTGTTCAACAGGTACCGGCTTTCGTCCCTTCTTGCGCAGGCGGCCCGCGACACTCATCACGCTCCTGCTCTTGACGCGCATCAGGACCAGGCCGTCGGGCATCAGCGTAAACGTCATGCGGTCGCCCGCCTTCATGCGGAGGCTGTCGCGGATCTGCTTGGGGATTGTCGTCTGACCTTTACTGGTCAGTGTCGCGTCGGTACTCATGACGTTCTGCCCGTCTTCCTTACAAATCTGATTATAGTAAGGAACATGTCCTGCAGCAACCAGGGAAATCACGTGATCCCGCGCCACATGCGGATCGAACCTCGCGGGAGCGCGGGGAACGTAGCCCGCCCGGCGGTAGTACAATAGCGAATGGCCGCCATCACGCCCGAAGAAGCGCTTGCCTATTTCAGGCGTTGGGAGCTGGTGCGAGAGGCCGAGGCGAGGGAACTGAGGCGTACGCCGATGGAAACCAAGCTTCAGCAGCTTGCCTCGCTGATGGCTTCGCGTCATGTCTTTGGGCCGGAACCCGATCGCGAGGCGCAGCTCCAGCTCGTGCGCGAGCGATGGGCTCGTCTGCGGCGGGCACTGAGTGGTTGATCGCCTCCCAGCGTCCCTTCAGTCTGCGCTGGCGGACCTGATGAGGTGGCTCGACGCAGCGCAAGTTCCTTCGATGATCATCGGCGGCGTGGCGGCGTCGGTTCTGGGCCGGCCGCGCCTGACTCAGGACGTCGATGCCCTGGCGGTTCTGCCGGACGCGGACTGGGCAGAAGCGGTCCGGCTCGCCCCTCAATACAGGATCCTTCCTCGCATTGAAGACGCATTGCAGTTCGCGCAGCGAAGCCGCGTACTGCTCATGCGGCATACGACCTCCGGGATCGACGTCGACGTCACATTCGGCGAGCTGCCTTTCGAGCGTGCGGCGGTTGCCAACTGTGAAAATCATGACGTCGGCGGTGTCCGGGTACGGCTCCCGCGTGTCGAGGATCTGCTGGTGATGAAGGCAATCGCCCGCCGCCCCAAGGACGTTCAGGATCTTCAGGGCCTGCTGGTCGCTCACCCTGACGTGGACGTTGCCGCGGCGCGTCGCTGGATTCAGGAATTTTCG
>DATLXS010000163.1:0-13957 GCA_035575675.1 Gemmatimonadales bacterium | reverse complement strand
CGAGCCACCGCCGCCGTCGGTGCAGCGTGGCAGTCGCGGGGGAGTCACCGAGCCGGCGTTTGCGGCGAGTCCCTACGCCGGCGTGGGTCGCAATGATCCGTGCCCGTGTGGGAGCGGGAAGAAATTCAAGAAATGCCACGGAGCAGGGGCGTAGAACAAGACGAGGGACGCCGAACAGAGCGTCCCTCGTCGCACGTGCCTTATCCTGCTATTGGCTGACTACGTACTGATAGCAAGCGCTTTCCAACACCATTGCGCCTGCCGCATCGATGACCCGGAAATGGATGTCGAACGTCGTGCCGATGCTCGACACCGGAAGAGTCCTCCACAGCGCCGCCCGCCCCGTTCCCCGATCATCAGTCACGATCGCCTGCGGGGTGGTTCCGAGCCCAAGCGTCAGCCATGCAGTGCTGGTGCAGTCGTCGTTCACGTTCGTGTCCACTGCGCGCTGCAACCAGTAGCTCGCATTCGGGGCGAGGTCGCGCACCCACGTGTCGAGGTAGATAATCACGTCACCGTCCTTCGGCTGGCGAAACGTGACGTGTCCGAATCCCCCCGCGCCCGTCGCATCTCTGAGAATGACTTCGTCGTTGAACGGCGGCGTCGCCGGTCCCGACGTGCTTGCGCTGATCGGCATGTTCAGTGAGGACCCGGCGGCGAGATTCGGAGACGCGGGATCGGAGCGGTCGCTGACGCAGGCCGCCAATGCCACCGCGCCCAGGATGATACCATAGCCTCTCATACAGCCTCCTTACAGGGTGAAAAGAGGACGCGGAGGCGCGTTGATCTAGCGACACCCCCTGCGTGGGTTACCTTCGAGCATCGTAAGGTCGGTCCGTGAACCCGCTGTGATTCGGGCGTGAACTGGGACGGGCGACCTCGGCAGGAGTGGTGTCACGCATGATCCGTTTCCACACGCTGGGTGGTCTGGAGCTATCGGACTCGCAGGGCCGCGACCTTCACGCGCTCCTGTCCAAGCCAAAACGCCTTGCCCTCCTCGCGTACCTCGCTTCCCACAACCATCATGCCTCGCGGCGCCGAGATTCAGTTGTGGCGCTGTTCTGGCCTGACATGGATGCGGCGCACGCCCGGGGCTCCCTCCGGCAAGCTCTGCGGTTCCTCAGGCGCGAGCTCGGCGACGGCGTGCTCAATGGCCGGAGTGAGGAAGAAATCGGCTTTGAGCCGCATTCCTTCGAATGTGATGCGGTCACGTTCGAGCACGCGTGTGCTGCAGGCCGGCTATCAGAAGCGATGCAGCTCTATCGCGGCGATTTCCTCGACGGCTTCTACGTAGCGGGTGGATCCGCCGAGCTCGAGCGGTGGATCGAAGGCGAGCGGATCCGCCTGCGGCAACTGGCGGCACGGGCGGCGGCGGAGTTGTCGCACCATGCGGAGCGGGAGGGCAATCTGGCACAGGCCGTCGAGGCCGCGCGCCAAGGCGTCGCCCTCGATCCTGACGACGAGAAAGGGCTCTCGCGCCTAATCGCGCTGCTCGACCGGTCCGGGGATCGCGCCGGGGCGCTGAGCACTTTCGAGGCATTCCGGCGCCGGTTGGATAAGGAGTACGACGCGACGCCCTCGCCCGAGACCGCCGCGCGCATCCAGGCGATCCGTACCCGCCAGACGCCGTTCGCTGAAGTGGCGACGCCTGGTCTTTCGGCGCGACGGCGTCCCGTCCGGCGCGTGTTGTGGTCCGTGGCCCTGGGCGTAGTCGCGACGGCAATGATCGCGTGGCTGTCGGTCTCCGAAACGCATCGCAGCTCGGTCGCGGTTCTTCCTCTTACAAATGCCACGCAAGATACCGCGCTCACGTACCTGACCGAGGGACTATCGGAGGGTGTGACCGCCGCGCTGTCGCGCATCCCGGGCCTTCGCGTAACCACTGACACCACGGACGCCGTGATTGCCTGGACGCTGCGACGTCAAGGTGACTCCCTGGTTCTCGCCGTCGAGCTGAGGGGTACGGCGACAAATGCGAATCAGTGGGCGAGCGAGTTCCCGCTATCCGCGTCGGGCGCGCTCGCGGTCGAGGGTCGGGTGGTGGGTGAGGTCGTGGGGCAGCTGCGACCCCGCCTTGTCGACTCGATTGACCTGCGGCAGCTGCATCGCACGACCGCGAGCGCTGATGCGTACCTGCTCTACCTCCAAGGCAGATACTTCTTGGGGAGGCGCAGTCCGGAGTCCATTTCGCGAGCGCGCGGCCTGTTCGCCCAAGCCATCGAGCGGGACCCGGTCTATGCGGCCGCGTACGCCGGGCTGGGATACTCGTATGTCGCACTCGCGTACTACTGGGTCATGCCGGCGCGCGAGGCATTTCCCCTGGCGGAGGCCGCGGCGCGCCGCGCGCTGCAGATCGACTCGACGATCGGCTTCGCGCAGGCGCTCCTCGCGGAGGCGACGGCCAGCTACCATTGGCGCTGGGCCGCCGCTGAGCCGCTGTATCACCGTGCGATCGCGCTCGATCCGACCGACCCCGAGTCGCACCACCTGTTCGGCGTGTATCTCCGGACGCTCGGACGCTTCAAGGAGGCCGAGGCGGAGATGCGCCGGGCCGTCGAGCTGGACCCGTTGACCCGCCATTTCGCGTACCAGCTGGGCCGAGTCCTCGCGTGCGCCGGTCGTCCGGCGGACGCGGCCGTGCAGTTCGAGAAGCAGTTGGCCCTCGACTCGGTCTATCCGCCGGCCCACTACGAGCTCGCGAAAGTCCTCGCCAGCCAGGGAGCCTACGACGCGGCCATTAAGGAACTTGCTACGGGCGCACGCCAGTGGGGCGATACCGCATACACGCGTCTCGTGCACGGTAGCCGGGGCAGCGCCGGCTACACCGCGGCGCGCCTGCTCGGGGCCACCCGGTCCCTCGAGCGCCTGCGCGCGCGGCGGGGATACGTTCCGCCGGTCGCCTTCGCCCGCGAGTACATCCAGCTCGGTCGGCGTGAGGAGGCCTTGGCCTCGCTACGGCGGGCATTCGAGGTTGGAGACGTCACCCTGGCGACGGCCAACTGCGATCCGGAGTACGCCCCGCTTCGAGCTGACCCGCGTTACCAGGATCTCCGTCGCCGCATGGGGTTGCGGTAATGGGCTCTACGCTGCGTTGTCGAGGTACCTAGAGGCCGCTGCCAAGTCGCCGTCCGCCGCCGATGGTGGCACCCGAACCGGCGGCCGACGGCTTGGTCACGCAAGAAATTCAAGAAGTGCCACGGCGCGGGAGCCTAAAAACGTAGGGGCGCAGCATGCTGCGCCCCTACACATTTCTGCTGGGTCTTATTGTGGCGTCAACACCGAATTCCCCGAAGCGTCTGCCGCGATCGCAAACTGCGCGACGTTGCGTCCCAATGCCTGTCCCGCGGCGATGTCGAACTGGTAGTGAATGCCCCCATACATGCGTGACAGCCCCGCCTCCGTGACCATAGCGCTCAGTCGATCGCGGTCCTCGGGGAAGAAAGTGCTGATCACCTCCGCGCCTGATGCGGAGACGCAGCTGTGCCCTGAGGGGTACGACGGATGGTTGGGCTTCCCAACGGCCGCGGTGGTGGTGATGAGCGGGTCCGCCTTCCACGGCCGCACCAACCAGTAGAAGAGTTTCGCATCCCAGCAGCCGATTCCCGCGTCGAACATCGCGGCGCTGGTCAGCGCGTACACGTGTGTCGCCTCGCGTTCGGATAGCCCGTGCGCGTTGATGTCATCCGTCGCGACTTGAAGCCAGAACCCCGCCGCGGTCATGGTGCCGGCGTTCAGCGCCCAATGGGCGGCGGTTTGAATCTGCGCTGCGGTCCGGGTGTCGGAGATAGTCCGGATCTCGGCAAGCGCGGCCAGAAACTCGGCAGAGCCAAACGCCGGCGGCGGACCCGGCCGGAACTGGTTCGCCGACGTGAGGAACCAGGGGGTGACGCCGGGCATGTCTCCGCCTGCGACCGGGAGCCCGGGCGCATTCGTCGTCCAATATCCGGGGCCGATCGGTGGTGCGGGGTTGTTCGCTCGACCAAACCCGTCACCTTGGGCGCGGGAGACGATGCGGGCGCCAACGTCGTGCCCGATCGCCGCACCGCGGTCGAACCAGGGATTCGGCTGCCCTGGGCCCGCGCTCGACTGTTCCGCGATCAACGCCGCATCCGCCTGTGCGCCGCCGGGGAACAAATAGGTCAGCACGACGGCGGACGCCCCAGCGACGGCACCGCGTTCGGCGTCGAGCTGGCTGCGACCACTCGAGCCGACTACGGCGTCCGCTTGCTGCACGGCGAGGTACTGTGCAACGCCGAGCAATGCGTAAGCGTGAGCGGATTGGAGCGGGTTCAACGAGCCGACGGGAGGCGTCAGCCCTATAGCCTGGTTCGCCGCTAACGCCTGCCAGGCCGGGCTCGCGAGACCGGCACCGAATGGGACGCCGCTGCGTGATGCCGTGATCGGAGCGGACGTGGGATTACGCTCGCTACAGGCTGACAGAATTGCGAGAACTGAAAGCAACGGGACTGCCGATCGAGCAGACATGGAGCTCTCCACGAGGTGAGGGGGGATACGACGGGGACGGCGTCGCCTCGTGGATGGGTAAGCAAGGCACGGGGTGGCACACCATTATCGCGCCGAAATCCACCGGCCGTTAGGTGCCGTACTGCGTAATTCCGGCTATATCGAACCGGCGCCGCGCCCTACTGTTTCCCCATGCCGCTGCGCCTTTCCGAGCATCTCGAACACGACCGTCCGCGCGAGCGTTTCTGGGCCGTGGGGCCGGCCGCGTTGACGGGGCAGGAGCTCCTGGCCATTCTCCTAGGAACAGGCGGACGGGGCAGGGACGCGCTTGCGGTGGCCGCCGACGTCCTGGCCCGCGCCGAGGGCTCCTTCCGGCGGCTCGCCACCCGGCCGTGGGCGGAGGTGGCCGGGATTCCGGGTGTCGGCCGGGCGAAAGCGGCCCGCCTGGCGGCTGCGATCGAGTTGGGGCGGCGGATCGGCGCGGAGGCGGAGCCGCCCCCCGAGCGGATTCGCGGTCCGGCCGACGTGCAGCGTTACTATGGGCTGCGCTTGCGGGACCTGGCGGTCGAGGAGTTTCACGTCCTCGCCCTGGGGAGCCAGAGTCAGATTCTGGCTGATCTATTGATTACGCGGGGCATCCTGAACAGCTCGCTGGTGCATCCGCGGGAAGTGTTTCGGGCGGCGATCGCCGAGGCGGCGGCGGGCATCATCGTCGTGCACAATCATCCGAGCGGCGATCCCACGCCGTCGGCGGACGATCGGGCGGTGACGCGCCAGCTGGTGGATGCGGGGCGCGTGCTGGACATGCCCGTGTACGATCACGTGGTGATGGGTGGGGGAGAGCGGTACGTGAGTTTCGCGGAAGCGGGACTGTTGTGACGAGTACGGCGCCGATCCTGGCGCCGGAGCTGGCGAAAGCCGTCGCGGCCCAGCACGACCGCCTCGACCTCGACGTGCTGTCGCGCGCCTACCGGATCAGCGCGGCGGCCCATCAGGGCCAGAAACGGCTGTCGGGCGACGACTTCGTGTCCCACAGCGTGGCCGTCGCCACGATTCTCGCCGAACAGCAGATGGACACGACGACGATCGCCGCGGCGCTGCTCCACGACGTGGTGGAAGACTCGGACGTCACGCTCGAGCACCTGCGCCGCGATTTCGGCAACGAAGTCGCCGAGCTGGTCGACGGCCTCACGAAGATTCGCGCGCTGAACTTCCGCTCCACCGCCGAAGAACAGGCCGAGAACTACCGCAAGCTGCTGCTGTCGGTCGCGCGCGACGCGCGTGTGATCATCATCAAGCTCGCCGACCGGTTGCACAATATGCGCACGCTCGATCCGCTGCCGCCGGAGAAACGGAAACGGATCGCGCTCGAGACGCGCGAGCTGTACGCGCCGCTCGCGCATCGCTTCGGCATGGCCGGCGTGAAAGCCGAGCTCGAGGACCTCTCGTTCAGGTATCTCGAGCCGGACGACTACAAGCAGCTCGCGCGCCACGTAAAATCGCGCCGCGTCGAGCGCGAACGGACCATCGAGCGGATGCGCGCGCCGCTGGCGGACGAGCTGCGCCGTGCCGGGATCGCCGGCTGGGAGATCGTGGGCCGGCCCAAGAATCTCTGGTCGATCTTCAAGAAGATGAAGAAGCGCGGCAAGCCGTTCGAGGAGATCTACGATCTCCTGGCCGTCCGCGTCCTCGTCAACAGCATTACCGACTGCTACCACGTGCTCGGCATCATCCATCACACCTGGACGCCGTTGCAGGAGCGGATCAAGGACTACATCGCGAGCCCGAAATCCAACGGGTATCAGTCGCTCCACACCACCGTGTTCGGTCCCGCCGGCCAGCTCTACGAGATCCAGATCCGCACGCGCGACATGCACCGCACCGCCGAATACGGGATCGCGGCGCACTGGCTGTACAAAGAGAACGGCAAGAGCGCCGACGAGCTCGATCACCACCTCTCGTGGTTCCGGCAGCTCATCGAGCTGCAACAGGACGCGCACACCCCCGAGGAATTCCTCGAGTTCCTCAAGATCGACCTCTATCAGGACGAGATCTTCGTCTTTACACCGCGCGGCGACGTCAAGCGGCTGCCCAAGGGCGCCACCCCGATCGATTTCGCGTTCATGGTGCACACCGAGGTCGGCCAGCATTGCAACGGCGCGCGGGTGAACGGCCGGATTGCGCCGCTGCACCGGCCGCTGCGCAACGGCGACACGATCGAGGTGCTGACCAGCCCGCAGGCCAAGCCCTCGCGGGATTGGCTGGCGCACGTGCAGACCGGGCGGGCGCGCCAAAAGATCCGGCAATGGATCAAGCAGGAAGAGCAGGAGCGCAGCGTGTCGCTCGGCCGCGAGATTCTCGCCCGCGAGGTCCGGCGGCGGCGCCTCGACCCGCCAACCCCCGAGCAGCTGACGCAGGCGGCCGACACACTCTCCCTCGGCGTCGCGGAGCAGGTCGAGGCGGCCATCGGACGGGGTGACGTACAGCTCGGTCAAGTGATGAAGGCGCTCTACCCACAGCTGCCGAGCGAGGAGAACCAGCCCCCCCCCGCAAAGCCGGGCGCGCTGGGGCGCGTCATCGAGCGGCTGCGGCTGGGCCGTGGCATCAAGATTCATGGCGTCGAGGGACTCATGGTCCGGTATGCGCAGTGCTGCCAGCCGGTGCCCGGAGATCCCGTCGTCGGCTACGTCACCCAGGGGCGCGGCATCTCCATCCACCGCACCGACTGCCCGAACCTCCTCACGCTCTCGGCCGAGGCGGAACGGCGGGTGGAGATCGATTGGCGCGAGGTGGAGGGGCAGACGTTCGAGGTCCGGCTCGCCGTGAGCGGCGAGGACCGCCGCGGCCTCTATGCGGACATCTGCGAGGCGATCAGCGGGACCGGCACGAACATCCGCAGCGCCGAGCTCGCCTCCAAGGACGGCATTGTCTTCGGGTCGATCCTCGTCGAGGTGGAGAATCACACGCATCTGCACAAGGTCCTGAAGGCGGTGCGGAAGGTGAAAGGCGTGACGGAAATCGCACGGCGAGACTCGAGCGGTCCCGCTGAAGTCGTCGTCGGTTAGCTTTCCCTCCTATGCCCTTTGAGCTCGGGAACGCCCCGCCGCCCGCGGGCGATCAGCCACGTGCCATTCGCGAGCTGTCCGCCGGGCTGCGCCGCGGCGACAAATACCAGACGCTGCTCGGGGTGACGGGGTCGGGGAAGACGATGACGATGGCGCACGTCGTCCGCGACCTCGGGAGACCGACGCTCGTGCTGTCGCACAACAAGACGCTTGCCGCGCAGCTCTACGGTGAGCTGAAGACGTTCTTCCCGGGGAACGCCGTCGAATTCTTCATCTCCTACTACGACTACTACCAGCCCGAGGCGTACGTGCCGTCCACCGACACGTACATCGCCAAGGACTCGTCCATTAACGACGACATCGAGCGCCTGCGGCTGCGCGCGACCTCGAGCCTGATGGAGCGCGACGACGTCATCATCGTCGCGAGCGTCTCGGCGATCTACGGCCTCGGTGATCCGGAGCTGTACCGCGAGCTGCTCGTGACGGCCGAAAAGGGCGAGACGCGGGGCCGCGATGCGCTGCTCGCCGACCTGGTCGCGGTGCAGTATCAGCGGAACGACGTCGGGTTCGAGCGTGGCACATTCCGCGTCCGCGGCGACACCGTCGAGGTCTTCCCGGCGTACGACGAGCAGGCGGTCCGCATCGAGTTCTGGGGGGACGCGATCGAGCGGATCGCGAAGATCGATCCGCTCACCGGCAACGTCACCAGGCAGATGGACAAGTCCGCGATCTATCCGGCGACCCACTTCGTCACCCAGCGGGCCACCATCGAGCGCGCGGTGTCCCGGATTCGCGCCGAGCTGGGGGCGCGCCTGACCGAGCTGCGGGCCCAGAACAAGCTCCTCGAGGCGCAGCGCCTCGAGTCCCGCACGCATTTCGACATCGACATGCTGATGGAAGTGGGACGCTGCGCCGGCATCGAGAACTACTCCCGGCTCTTCAGCGGCCGGCAGCCGGGCGAGCGCCCGGCGTGCCTGCTCGACTATTTCCCCGACGACTATCTCTGCATCATCGACGAGTCGCACCAGACGCTCCCGCAGCTCGGCGCCATGTACGAGGGCGACCGTTCACGCAAGCAGACGCTCGTGGACTACGGCTTTCGGCTGCCCTCGGCGCTCGACAACCGCCCGCTGCGCTTCGATGAGTTCATGGGGCTCGTGCCCCGGATGGTGTTTGTCTCGGCGACGCCGGGGCAAGACGAGCTGCAGCTATCAGGCGGGGTGATTGTCGAACAGATCATCCGGCCGACCGGCCTTGTGGATCCCACCGTCGAGATCCGGCCCGTCGCGGGGCAGGTGGATGATCTGCTGAGCGAAATCCGCCTGCGCGAGAAGAAAGGCGAGCGGGTGCTGGTCACGACGCTGACCAAGCGCATGGCCGAAGATCTGACCGATTATCTGCAGCAGCATGGCGTGCGCGTGCGCTACCTGCATTCGGAAATCGACGCGATCGAGCGTGTCGAGATCATTCGAGGCCTCAGACTCGGCGAGTTCGATGTGCTCGTCGGGATCAACCTGCTGCGTGAGGGCCTGGATCTGCCGGAGGTCTCGCTCGTCGCGGTGCTCGACGCCGACCAGGAGGGCTTCCTGCGCTCCGATCGCTCACTCATCCAGACCGTGGGCCGCGCGGCGCGTCATCTGAACGGCCGGGCAATTCTCTACGCCGATCGCGTCACCGGGTCGATGGAGCGGGCGCTGAACGAGATGAACCGCCGCCGCGAGGCCCAGGTGGCCTACAACGTCGAGCACGGCATCACGCCGCGATCCATCGTCAAATCGGTGGGCGACATTCGCTTCGTCACGCGCGTCGCCGACGCGCGCGCCCCCAAGCCGGGCACGGTGCCGGTCCGCCGCCCCGCCGACGCGACGGAGCGCGATACGCTGATCCGCCTGCTCGAGCAACAGATGCAGGCTGCCGCCGAAGAGCTCGATTTCGAGCTGGCGGCGGTGCTGCGCGATCAGCTGCTGGAGCTCAAGGCTGCCGATGCGCCTCTCCGCGAGCGAGCTCAGCCGGTTCGGTGAGGACCTCGGCGCTCAGCTCCGCGCCCCGGCCGTAGTCGGCCTGTCGGGAGAGCTGGGCACGGGGAAGACGACCCTCGTTCAGGCCATCTGCCGCGGCCTGGGCGCGCAGGCGCGCGCCACCAGTCCCACCTATGCGCTGGTCCACCAGTACGACGCCGGACCGACCCCCGTCTATCACGTGGATTGCTACCGGCTGCGTCATCCCGATGAGGCGCGCGACCTCGGCTTTGACGACATGACGCGCGAGCCGGCAATCATTCTGATCGAATGGCCCGAGCGGGCGGGCGCGTGGGCTCCGGCGCTCGATCGGCACTTCCAGCTCTCCTACGACGCGGAGCCAACGCGTCGCATTGTCGAAGAGTCGGCGACTGCATGAGCGCCAACTGGCTGGCCATCGACACGGCGACGGACGTCGCCAGTGTCGCGGTCCGCGCCGGCGACCGCATCGTCGCGCGCTCAGCGCGCGGCGCACGCCGGCACGCGGCCCAGATCCTGCCGCTCGTTCAGGAGGTCCTGGCTCTCGCCCAGTTGACGCTCGCGCAGCTCGGCGGCGTGGTTGTCGGCGATGGACCTGGCAGCTTTACCGGTCTGCGCATCGGGTGGGCGGTGGCGAAAGGCCTCATCCAGGAGCGCCAAATGCCGCTGATCGCGATACCATCGATGCTGGCGGCGGCGCACGCCGCGGGGGTGGAGACCGTCGCGCCATGCTATGATGCGTTGCGGGGGCAGGTGTTCGGCGCGCTGTATGCCTTTGCCGGTGATGACGTGAAGACGCTCGTCGCCCCAGACCTGTTCACGATCGCCACGCTTCGCGAGCGAGCTCGGCGGCCACCAGATCTCGCGGTGGGAGATGGCGCCGAGCGCTATCGCGAAGCGGTCGTGGCCTGGACGGGTCGACCGCCGGTGAGCATCGATGGTCTACCGCCGCTGGCGGCGTCGCTGCTCGCGCTGTTTGCCTATGACGGCGCACGGCGCGCGATCGCCGATCCGCGGGTGGTCGAGCCCGTATACGGGCGTCCCGCCGAAGCGCAAGTGAAATGGGAGAAGAGCCACGGCCGCCCCCTTCCGAATTCGCCCCGCTAAGCTCAGCGATGTCGTCGCCGTTCGCGCGATCGAGCAGGAAGTCTTTAGCGATCCGTGGTCCACGCAGGATTTCCGTGACTGCGTGAGCTTTGCGTCATTTCTCGTTGCGGAGGCCGTTGGGCAGCGGATCGTTGGCTACATCGTCGCGCTCGACGCCGCCGACGAAGGTGAGATCCTGAACCTAGCGGTATCCCCAGCGATGCGGCGTACCGGGTTGGGACGGGCCCTCGTGCACGAGATGTTGGAAGCGTTGAGCGACCGGGGTGTACGACAGGTCTACCTGGAGGTTCGCGAGTCGAACGCCCCGGCGCGGGCGCTATACGCTGCGCACGGCTTCAAAGAGGTGGGTCGCCGGAAGCAGTATTACCGCCGGCCCGTGGAGGACGCCATTGTCCTGAGACTTGATGCATAACTTTGGTACGAGTGGCGTATCTTTGGTTGACAGAATGACTTGCGATTTATATAGTGTGAGGCACCCTTGGGCCCAACCCGCTACATCGTTCGGAGGTTGTTGTGAGCCGCAGTCTCAATAAGGTCCAGCTCATCGGGAATCTGGGGGCCGATCCCGAGGTGCGCAGCACGAATAGCGGTTCCCGTGTGGCCACGCTCTCCCTGGCGACCAGCCGGCAGTGGACGGGAAATGGCGGGGAGAAGCAGGAAAAGACGGACTGGCATCGAGTTATCTGCTGGAATAACAAAGGCGGATCCGGTCTGGCCGACGTGTGCGAGAAGTACCTGAAGAAGGGCGACAAAGTCTACGTCGAGGGGCGGATCGAGTATCGGACCTGGGAAGACAACAACAAGCAGACGCGCTACGTCACCGAGGTCATCGCGCGTGAGTTGATCATGCTGGGGTCTAGAGGCGGTGCCGCCCCGGTAGGCGCGGGAGCGGGAGCCGCTGCGAAGGGGGCCGCGGAGGCCGGCGGCAAAGCCCCAGAATCGCTCGACGCGTTCCCGGAGGCGCTGGATGAGGAGGACGACGATCTGCCGTTCTGACCGCGCCGTACTACTGGCCCTGGCGGCGTTGCCGCTGATGTGGCGCGTCCTGCCGGCGCAGGACACAACCCAGGCGGTGCAACAACGGGACACGACGCAGGCGGCCGCCGCTTTCCAGGGACAGGTTCCCTCCAGTCATACCGTTTCGCGCGGTGAGACCCTCTGGTCCATCTCGCAGATGTATTTCAATGACCCGCTCCTGTGGCCGGAGATCTACCGCCTCAATACCGCCGTCATCGAAGACCCGCACTGGATCTATCCCGGTGAGGTCTTGAATCTCTCGGAGATGGCGACGCTCGCGCAGGGTCCGGACACCGTCGCGGCGCGTCCGGGTACCACGGCGGCGGCGGCCGACACCGTGCGTGCCGCTCCGGGCGATACCATCGCTGCCGTCGTGCCACTCGATACCATGCCCGTCGATACGATTCCGGCGGATACGGCGCTCCTGCCGGTCGAGGCGCCGCCGCCCACCGCCGTGAACGAAAGCAACGAGACGATTTTTGACCGCCGCCGCACAAATCAGCAGGTGGTCCAGGACGTGCTGCGTGCCTACACGCACCAGCCCTACCATCCGCTGCGCGCGGGCGAGTTCTACGCCGCGGGTTTCTTGAGCGAAAACGAGCGGCTGCCCTGGGGCAACGTGCTCGGCGCGACCGCCACGCCGGCCATTCCCCGTCTCAGCGATCGCACGACCGCGACGACGTTTGAAGAAATCGCGATCAAGCCGCCGCGGAACGCGTCGTATCATGTCGGCGATTCGCTCCTGCTGGCCCGCGTCGATCGCACGCTGGAGTTCGGCCGGTGGGGCGACGTCGTCATCCCGCTCGGGATCGCGCGCGTCACCTCGATCGAGAATCAGCAGGTGCTCGCCGAAGTCGTCGCCCAATACGGCCGCATTCACGACGGCCACCTGGCGATGCCGCTCGAGCCGTTCCGTGACCCTGGTCAGGTGCGGCCGACGCCCGTGGAGAAAGGCATGACCGCGAAGCTGCTGGATCCGCGGGATCCGCATCCCATCGCCGGCGCGCAGCAATACTTCTTCATCGACAAGGGGCGCAGCGACGGCGTCACCCCCGGTGATATCTTCGAGGTCGTCCATCCGGCGCAGAGCTATGCGGGAGCGGCCTCGGAAGAGGTGCGCGCCGTCATGATGATCGTGCACACTCGTGAGCACTCCGCCACCGGCCTGTTGATCCAAATCATGCACCCCGGGCTGGACCGCGGTCTGCCGGTACGATTGATCAAGAAGATGCCTTCCTGATAGGCGGCCGGGCCCGCCGCGCGCGTGGGCCCGGCTCGTATCTGCCGTGATTCTCATCCTGCATCTTGTGGTTCTGGCGCTGTACGGATTGGCGACCGCGCTGGCGCTGGCGCCATTTATGGGCGTCCGGGCCCTGCCGCGCGCGCTCACGATCGCGCTGCCGTGCGCGGGGGCCGCCGTCCACGTCGTCGCCGTTTCGCAGCTCACGCCCATCGGTCTCGGTCCGGCACTCTCGATGCTGGCGCTCTGTCTCGTGTTGTTGCAGCTCGCGAGCGAGCGGCTGCTGCGCGGCTCGGCCGTCTCGTTCTTCGCCGCGCCGCTTGCGACGGGGCTGGTTGGCCTCGCCATCTTCAGCGGGCTGACACCGGGCGCCGACGCGGCGGTGGCGCGCCATGCATGGTTCGTCCTGCACGTGGCGCTGAGCGCCTTGGGGCTCGCGCTGATGGCCCTGGCGTTCATCGCCGCCGCGTTGTACCTGCTGCAGTTCCGCGAGCTCAAGGCCCGACGCTTTGGCCAGGTGTTTCAGCTCTTTCCGCCGCTCGAGCGCCTCGACCAGCTCAACCGGTTCGCGCTCGTCGCGGGATTCCCGGCGTTGACGCTCGGCGTCGTGCTCGCGCTGGGCTACGGCGCGCAATTTGCCGGCGGTCTCCACGCGGCCAAGGCCCAGATTGTATGGGGGATCTTTACCTGGGTGGTACTCGGCTGGGCCGTCTGGGTACGAGTAGTGCGCCACTGGGCCGGCCGCCGCGCCGCGCTCGCGAGTATCGCCGGCTTTTCGGCTGTGTTGCTCGTCTACGTGGCGCTGAAGCTGACCCAGCCCGGTGTCGAGCGGTTCCTGTGACGAGTCCCATTGAGATGGGAGGGGGCATCAAGGTCGTTGGCGTAAACCACCGGACCGCGCCGCTCGATGTGCGAGAGCGGTTTGCGCACGGCGCGCACGAGGTGCCGGGCGCGCTCGCGCGCGTCATGGCGGCAGGCGCGAGTGGTGGCGTGCTGCTCTCCACCTGCAATCGCACCGAGTTCTATCTCGTCTCGGGCGACGAGCCGGCGCTCGAGGCGGTGTGGAC
>DATLXS010000162.1:0-35372 GCA_035575675.1 Gemmatimonadales bacterium | reverse complement strand
TCTATCTGCAGAACAATGCGGACATCGCCGAGACTATCCGAGCGATCCAGATTCGCGTCTTCACACAAGCTGGGGATCCTTACCAGGCCTTGTACTCTCGTCCCGGCATGAAGGTGGAAGACTAGTTCCCTCGTAACCTCTCAGCGTCCGCCACGCGCTGTAGGGCGATACCGTACGCAGCCGTTCGAAACGTCGTCCCCTTCTCCTTTGCCAAATCCCTCACCGACAGATAAGCCTTCGTGATCGTCGCCTTGAGCTCGCGGTTCACCTGCTCGTGCGTCCAGCGGTACTGCTGGAGGTTCTGCGCCCATTCGTAGTAACTGACGGTCACGCCCCCGGCGTTGGCGAGGAAGTCGGGGATCACGGCGATGCCGCGCTCGTCGAGGATCGAATCGGCCGTGGGCGTCGTCGGCTCGTTCGCGCCTTCGACGACGACCTTGCAGTCGACCGTCTTGGCGTTCGCTTCCTTTGTAATGACACCGCCCAGCGCTGCCGGCACGAGCCAGTCGCACGGGACCGTCCACAGCTCTTCATTGCTGATCCGTTTGCCGCCCGGCCATTCGGGAACGGGCTTCCCCTGTGCGACGTGCGCGAGGAGTCCGGGAATATCGAGGCCCGTGTCGTTGGAGACGCCGCCGTCGACGGAGCTGACCGCGATGACTTTGGCGCCCGCCTCGCTGTCGAGCAGGCGGGCGAGGTGACTGCCGACGTTGCCGAAGCCCTGGATGACGACGCGTCCGCCCTTGAGCGGGATACCAAAGTCGCGTGCGTACTCCTGCATCACGTACATCACGCCCCGGCCCGTCGCCTCTTCGCGGCCGAGCGATCCGCCGAGCGAGACCGGTTTTCCCGTGACGACCGCGGGCGTGTAGCCCTGGCGGCTCGAGTACTCGTCGAGAATCCAGGCCATCACTTGCGCGTTGGTGTTGACGTCGGGGGCGGGGATGTCGCGGTAGGGGCCGAGCACGATGGCGATACGTTGCGTGAACCGGCGCGTGAGTCGTTCGAGCTCGAGTTTGGACAGCTTCTTCGGATCGACCGTGACGCCGCCCTTGGCGCCCCCGAAGGGAATGTCCATGAGCGCGGTCTTCCAGGTCATGATCGTCGCGAGACCCAGGACCTCGTCATGATCGGCTTCCGGGTGATAGCGGATCCCGCCCTTGCAGGGTCCGCGCGCGCCGTTGTGCTGGATGCGATAGCCGGTGAACACCTCGATCCGTCCGTCGTCCATGCGCACCGGTACCTCGACCTGCACCTCGCGGAATGGCGACATCAGGATCTTCCGCATGTAGCCTTCGAGGTTGATCAGGTCGGCGGCGCGGTCGAACTGGTTCTGGACGATCGCGCGGCCGGACATCGGCGCACGACTGGGGCGCGGGGACGGTTCGGTTGCAGTCATTGGCGTTGGGAATTCACAGGCTCAAGCACACCCTTGAGGGTGTGATAGGCGATACGAAATCACGTGGGCCGGAGACGGCGGCCCGCGAGGCGGGCACCGGGGCTTTGGGCTTCGGTCAGTGCCTGAGCGGGATTCGGCGCGCGCTCCCGGCGCTTCCCCCCGTCCGTCAACACGCCGATCACGTCGGTGGTGATGGTGCCATCCGGAGCGTCGGCCGGATGCTCGAGCGCGAAGACGAGGCCGATCTGCTGGCTGGTCAGTTTTCCGACGATCCCGTTCCAGGTGCGATCGGCCGGCAGCGGCCGCAGGCCGACGATCAGGGGACAGACGTCGGGGTCGAGTCCGGCAGAGGTCACCAGCGGCGCTCCCAGGCGGTAGGCGAGATCGTTGCAGGCGGGGAACTCCGGGCCGAGCAGAACCAGTTGGCCGAAGTGCCAGTCGCAGTTCGCTGCGACCTCGGCGAAGGTGGCGACGATCGTCTCATCGCTCGGTGCCACAGGGCCCGGGGTCGACGCCAGCACGACGCTGCCGGTGTTGGCAAACCAGCGCTCAGCCGCGCTCAGGTCGTCGGGTCGCCGGGGCGAATAGAGCCCATACCGGCGCGTCGTCGCAATCTCGCGCTCGGCATCGTCGCGCTGCTCGGGGTGCTCGGCCGCTTGGGCCGCACCCTCGAAGGCGACCTCCGCCGCCTGATACCGGCCTGCTTCCCGCAGTACATGGCCGCGCAGCTTGAGCGTGTCGGTATGCGGCTCGAGCGCAAACGCGCGGTCCAGCGCCAGCAGTGCCCGGTTGCGATCGCCCAGCTTCCAGGCGGCGTACCCGAGCTCGTGCCAGACGAGTGCCAGATCGGGATCGACTTCGACCGCGCGCTCGAGCTCCGCCAGAGCCTCCGGATAGCGCCCCAGCTCGGTGAGGGCGGCACCCCGCAGCGTGCAGGAGAATCCGGTCTCGCCGAACACCGCGCGCGCGCGGTCGGCGAGCTGCAACGCCTCCTCACCCCTGCCGCTCGTGCGCAACAGCTCGAAGTACTCGGCCCAGCATGCCTTGATCTCGGGTTTGGTCGCCAGCAACTCGTCGTACGCCGACTGCGCGTCTCGCATCCGACCCTCGCGCGCCAGCCAGCGCGCGCGCGCGAGCGCCCGTTCGCTGCGCGCGTCGGGGAACAAGTCATACGAAGCCGTGGTGCGCATGGCGCTCAAATCTACGTGGGGCCCACTCGCTGGCTAGCTGCGACCTGTGCGTCTACATTTCTGCCGCAATGGATCAAGAGCGATTGCTGCGCGAGCTGGGCGAGTTTCTCCGGATTCCTTCCGTTTCGACACTGCCAGCACACAACCAGGATTGCCGCGCCGCCGCGGAGTGGGTCGCCGCCGAGCTGCGGCGTCTTGGGTGTCACGACGTCGCGTTTCTCGGGAGTGAGACGCATCCGGTCGTGTGGGGCAAGGGTCCCGACGTGCCCGGTGCGCCGACACTGCTGATCTACGGACACTACGACGTGCAGCCGCCCGATCCGCTCGCCGAGTGGACGACTCCGCCGTTTGAGCCGACACAGCGCGACGGCAAGCTCTACGCCCGCGGCTCGGCCGACGACAAGGGGCAGGTCTTCTGTCTGCTGAAGGCCATCGATCCCCAGACCCCGAGGGTCAATTTCCGGTTCCTGATCGAGGGGGAAGAGGAGTACGGCTCGAAAGTGCTGTTCGATCTTTTGAAGCGCGAGCCGCAGCGCGTTCGCGCCGATGCCGTGGTCGTCGCGGACATGTCGTACGTCGCCCCCGGGTGGCCCGCGGTGTATACGACGCTGCGCGGTCTCTGCTACGCGGAGATCACCGTTCGCACGTCCAAGACCGATCTGCACTCGGGCGAATACGGCGGCGCGGCCCCGAATGCGCACGAAGAGCTGGCTCGGCTCCTGACGCGACTGAAGGGCGCAGACGGCAAGATCAACATTCCCGGCTTTTATGCCGCGGTGAAGCGCCCGTCCAAAGCGGAGCTCGCCACCTGGAAAAAGCTGCCATTCAACGGGAAAGACTTCCTGAATAAGCGCGTTCAAGGGAAGGGTCTTGTCGGCCTGAAGCAGTACTCCGTGCTCGAGCGGCTGTGGGCGCTTCCAACCTTCGAAATCCATGGCATCCTGGGCGGCTTCACGGGTGAAGGCGCCAAGACCGTGATTCCCGCCGTCGCGACCGCCAAGGTCAGCATGCGGCTTGTGCCGAATCAGAAGCTGGCGACCGTCGAACGGCAGCTCGCGGCCGCCGTGAAGCGCTTGGCGCCGAAGCACGTCGCCGCCAGCGTCCGGTTTTTGCACGGCGCCGATCCCGCGCAGATCAAGCTCGACAGTCCCGCGTTCAAGTTGCTGGACGAGGCCTTCAGGCAGGTCACTGGGCGCGGGACCGTCCCGGCGCGCGCCGGCGGATCGATCCCGGTGGTGCCGGCGCTCGCCTCAGCCGGCGCTCCGGTGATTCTCACCGGCATCGGGCTTCCCGATGACCGGTTGCACGCCCCGAACGAAAAGCTCGACTTGAAGCAGCTGTGGGACGGAATCGAAGTGTTCCGGACCTTCTACGGGCTGCTGGGAGCACAACGCCGCATGTGACCCTGTGCACATCCGGCGGGGGTGGTCGTCCTTCATTATTGAACCGCCCATGCACAGAGCCCTTTATCTCGCCGGCCTTAGTTATCTCGCGATCTGCGGGATGATCGTGTTGCGCCACACGACGCCTCACAGCTCTGCCTCGCTGCCCACGCTTGCTTCTGCGGACCCCGCGGTGGCCTGGTTCACGAACATCAAACCGCAGTGCAATGCCGTGGAAGTGAAGCTGGCGCAGGAATCGAGACCCGCTCCGGCAACCTTGGAGGGGCAGGGCTTCAGCGCCGCCTGCTACGCGCTGGGTGGACAGCTCGACGCCGCACACGCCGTCATCAATCGACTGCCCGAGTCGGAGCGCTATCGCGCAGCAGGCATCGTCTTCGACGTGGCGCATCCGGTTGCGGATGCGGGCGACAATCGTTCGGCGGGGCCGATCATGGAGCTCGTCGTAGACTATTGGCCCAATCACTACATGGCGCTCTACCACGCCGGCATGGCCGAATACGCGCTCGACCAGCCAGAGCTCGCCCGCACGCATCTCGAGGCGTTCCTCACGTACTACCACGAAGCCGACGGATGGACGCAGAGCGCGCGCGAAACGCTCGCGCGCTTGGGGGTAGGGAGAGCCGAGCAGTGACCGCGGCGGCGGTGTGGCGCGCGCCCGTTCCCTCCGACATCCTGCCGCTGCTCGCGGCGGTGGTGGTCGGTGGATGCGTCGCGGGATTCCTGGCTGCTACGCCGGTGCTCTTCGTCACGAGCCCGTTGGTGGCGGCCGGCCTCGCCGCCGCGGCCGTGTTCGGGCGCCGCACACCGGAATGGAGTCCCGTCGCCATGGAGGCCCTTGCGCAGCTCCCGGACGGCCAGGCCCGCGCCCTGCTGGTCGATGTGCTCCGGCGGGCGGACGCGGTTCCTCGGGCGGCGCAGGCGGGCCCACTCGTGTCGGCTGCATGTGAGGCTGCCCGCCAGCTTGCCGCGCTCGAGGTGCACGTCGATGCATTCGAGGCTCACCCGTCTCCTCGCTCGCATGACGCACTCGAGCGGTGCCGGCGGGGTCGAGATCTGCTCACGCAACGTTTGCAGGATGCGAGCGCGGCACTCAGCCGGTGGCAGGCGGCGCAGGGAATCGGGGTGGGCGAAAGTCTCGGGACGCTGGCGCGCGAACTGAATGACGAGAGCCGCTTCCAGCAGGAAGCGGCTCATGAAGTGGAGGCGTTGTTGATCTACGGTTCGCGCAGCGCGTAGAACCCCGGGCCCGGCGCCTCTGGTGACACCGAGCCGATGTAGACGAGGCCGTTCTTGTATGTCGCAGCAGTCGAGAAGACGGGGCCTCCAAACCCGGCGCCTCCCTGCTGCCACCGGATTTGACCATTCGCATCAAATGCGAACAACGAGCCGACTGACACGAGGGCTACCTTATCGCCGAGCGTTATTCGCTCGTTGACGGAGCTTCCGCGGCCCGTTTTCCAGCGACGGTGCCCGGTTGCCAGATCCACCCCTTCGACTGCGCCCGCGTCGCTCGCGACAATGACGGTGTGGTCGACGACCTCGAGACCAGCAGAGTAGACGCCCGCTCCGCTGTACGTCCATCGTGTCTGGCCGGTCGATCTGTCGAGAGCATACACAACGGCATTCTGACCTGCGACGATCACCATCGAATCGGTGACGAACACCGGTCCGACCGATCCCCCGCGCCCCGAGTCTTGGGGGTCCTCGATCGGAACGGACCAGATTGTGGCACCCGTGTTTCCGTTCAGCGCCATGACATGGCCGTTCCCGAGTGTCCCGGGGAAGACTTCCCTTCGGGTCGCGACGTAGATCACGCTGTCGACCACGACAGGCCGGAACGGTTGTTCCCCGATGCTCTTGCGAAATCTCAACGCGCCCGTCGCGGCGTCGAGCGCGTACAGATCCCGGCCAACTGAGTAGACAGTTCCGCCGGCCACAACGGTCGCGTTGTATCCCGGATAGTCGTCCGGTTCCGTAAAACTCCATCTGACAGCTCCGCTCACGCGGTCCAACGCGTAGACGTCCCACGCGGGCACGATGACCAGGTCCTGATACGCTGAGAGGATGCCGCCATTCGGCATGCCGGCATACGGCACCCCGGGCGGAAGCGGGAGACGTGTTTGCCAGCGCAGTTTGCCGTTCTGCGCATCAAGCCCGATCACCCGCATGTCATCGAAGGATGTGAAGACGGCAAGCGTGGAGTCGACGAGCGGCTCGCCGGCGGCTCCCAGTCGATCGCTATGGAACCACAGAATGCGCCGCTGGCCAAGGCCGGTCGCGTCGCGGCAGCCGGCCAGGACAAGGAGAACCAGAACGCTGCGGAAGGAGCTCACGGGTGATTATCCGTGAGCTATTAGACCCCGATCTTCTTACTCGCGTTCCGAAACTTGTTGATTTCGTGTTGTGTCAGCCCGCGGCCCCCGTACCGCTCTTCCTTCCAGGGGTCGCCCCGCATGTGATAACCGTTCTGCTCCCAGAATCCCGGCAGGTCCTCATCGAGCAGCTCGAAGCCTCGCACCCATTTCGCGCTCTTCCAAAAATAGAGATGGGGTACGAGCAGCCGTGCCGGCCCGCCGTGTTCGGGAGTCAGAGGTTCGCCCGCCCATGTGAGCGCGATGAGATTCTCGGGCCGGTTCAGATCGGACAGCGGCAAGTTGGTGGTGAAGCCCTGCTCGGCGACCACCAGACAAAACTGGGCGGCCGGTTTCAGGCCGGCGCGCTCGAGCAGCGCCTGCACCGGCACACCTTCGAAAGTGTTATCGAGCCGGCTCCAGGTCGTGACGCAATGGATGTCGCATGCGACCGTCTTGCGCGGCAGGGCAAGCAAATCGGCCCAGGTCAGTGAGAAGGGGTGTTCGACCAGCCCGGAGACGGAGAAGCTCCACGTCGACGTGTCCACGGTGGGTACGTCACCATAATGCAGCACCGGCCATTTGGTGGTCTGGATTTGGCCGGGAGGGACGCGGGACTTGGCTTCGCTCACGGAGTTCCCAGGCTAAAGCCTGGGCTCGGCCATCATTGTCCTTAAGGACAACGTCTGCCGAGCACACCCTTCAGGGTGTGAATTCACTCCGAACGCTTTCTCAAATCCCTTCACCACCGCATCGACACTCTCCTGCCACAACCCGTCCCCCGTCCCCCGTCCCCGTTCCCGCTCGACCGACGTCATCTCCACTCCCTGAATCCCGCATGGCACGATGCGTTGGAAATCCGCGAGATCCGTCGTGACATTCAGCGCGAACCCGTGCCACGTCACCCATTGCTTCACGTGAATGCCGATGCTCGCGATCTTGCGGCCCCCTCCCCGGGTCCAGACGCCGGTGAGCCCCGGATTTCGCTCGGCAGGAATGGCAAGCAGGTCGAGGGCTTCGATCAGCGCTTGCTCGAGCGTGCGCAGGTACCAGTGCAAGTCCTGCTTGTATGCGCGGAGATCGAGAATCGGATAGCCGACGAGCTGACCCGGGCCGTGAAACGTGACGTCGCCACCGCGCTCGACCTCGAAGACCTCGATCCCGTGCGGCCGGAGCAGGTGCGCGGCATGAGAATTCCGGCCCAGCGTGACGACGGGAGGATGCTCGAGCAGGAGCAGCACGTCGTGGGAGAGCCGGCCTGCGATGCGGTCCTCGGCGAGCTCGCGCTGCCATATCAGAGCGTCTTCGTACGGCACCGTCCCTGCCTGAATGACCGCCAGCTCGCTCATGCCGTACCCGTCCCGCGTTCGTCTTCCCCTTTTCCCCGCACTGCCCAGCGCGTTGCCAGAATGCCGAATGCAATGTTGAGCAAGAGCCAGACGAGGATGCCGAGGATGCCGAAGAAGCGATCGAGCGGCGCGGCGAGGAAGCCGATGAGGACAGCCCCGACGGCCCCCAATACCGCTATCACACCGCGCTGCCAGAGGTTGTCGAGGGCGCCACCGCGGTACCAGGCCATCACGCCGCCGACGCCGACCGCGGCGATCAGTCCGGCGAGCAGGGGATCGGCGGCGGTCTCACGATAGGCGCCCGGCTCGAGATCGCCGCGCAGAACAGAGGCCGCGATCTGCGCTGCCGTGAGGCACGCCGCGCCGAACCCGACGCCTGAGGCGAGGGAGCCCAGTCCGAGGGCGAGCGGATCTTTGACCGTGGTCTCACTCACACGTGGATCACGCGGCCCTGCGAATCGAGCGCAGCCTCGGCCACGGCCTCGGACATCGTGGGATGCGCGTGGATGGCGAGATCGACCTCTTCGACGGTGTACTCGTTCTCGCGCGCCACGGCCAGCTCATGGATCATTTCGGACGCATGCGCGCCAACGATGTGCGCGCCCAGGATCTCACCGTATTTCTTGTCGCGCAGGATCTTCACGAAGCCTTCCGTCTCGCCCGTGCCCCGCGCCCGGCCGTTCGCGGAAAACGGGAACTTGCCGGCGACGTAATCGAGCTTCTTCTCCTTGCACTGATCTTCCGTCAGGCCGATGCTCGCCACCTCGGGATGGCAGTAGGTCACGCTCGGCACATTGTCGTACTTGATGGGATGCGGCTTCTGGCCTGCGATGAGCTCCGCGACGACGACGCCTTCCCGGCTCCCCTTGTGGGCCAGCATCGGTGGTCCGGCGACGTCGCCGATCGCGTAGTAGCCGGCCGTGCTCGTCTGCAGGTTCTTGTCGACCTTGATGAAGCCGCGGTCGGTGAGCTGGATCCCGCATTCCTTCAGCCCGATGTTCTCCGTGTTCACCGCGCGACCGGCGGCCATCAGCACGGCGGCCGCCACGACCTGTTTCTTCTCGCCCCCGGCCTCCACGTCGAGCGTGACCTTGTCCTTGGCGACGGCGGCCTTGGTGACCTTGGCGCCGGCGATCACCTCGATCCCGCGCTTCCGATAGCTCTTGCTGAGCGTATCCGACGCCTCGGCGTCCTCGAGCGGCAGAATGCGCGGGAGGGCCTCGATCACCGTGACCTTCACGCCGAACGCGTTGAAGATGTCGGCGAACTCCATGCCCACCGCGCCGGCACCGACGATCGCGAGCGACGCCGGCACGCGCTCCAGCAGCAACGCTTCATCCGAGGAGATGACCGTCGTTTTGTTGATCTCGAGACCGATTTGCGGGATGCCTTTGACGCGCGAGCCGGTGGCGATCACGAAGGCTTTCCGGGCCTCGTAGACGTCGCTGCCCACTTTCACCTTCTTGCCCGGCTGGAGCACCCCGCTGCCCTTCACGACGGTGATCTTGTGCTTCTTCATCAGGAACTCGACGCCTTTCGAGTTCTGGTCGCTGACCCGGCGCGACCGCTTCATCGCGACGCCGTAGTCCGTCTTCACGGCACCTGCTTCGACGCCGAAGTCCTTGGATTCCCTGAGAAGATTGGCGATGTACGCGGAGTGCAGCAGCGCCTTGGTGGGGATGCAGCCGATGTTCACGCATACGCCGCCGAGCTTCTCTTGCTCCACGACGGCGGTGCTGAGCCCGAGCTGCGCGCAGCGGATGGCGCAGACGTACCCCGCGGGGCCGCCGCCTAACACGATTACGTCGAACGAATTGGCCACGAACTCCCCTTGTCGCCGATTACAACAGCATCGCCAACGGGTTTTCCAGCATCTGTTTCAACGTTTTCAGATACGCCGCGCCGGTCGCCCCGTCGATGACGCGGTGGTCGCAGCTCATCGTCACGCGCAGGCGCCGCCGCACCACGAGGCGATCGCCGTCGGGCACGGCCTTGGCGACGATGCTGCCGATGGCGACGATACCGGCCTCGGGCGGATTGATGACCGCGGTGAATTGATCGATGTCGAACATGCCGAGGTTCGAGACGCTGAATGTCGCGCCGGTGTACTCTTCCGGCTTCAGGCGCCGGGTGCGGGCACGCCCCGCCAGCTCGCGCGACTCCTCCCCGATTTGTCGCAGGCTCTTCATGTCCGCATTGCGGATCACCGGGGTGATGAGCCCGTCCTCGATCGCGACCGCCATCCCGATGTGGACCTCGTTCCAGTAGCGGATGTGGTCTTCCTGGAACCAGGCGTTGCAGGCGCGATGCTGCCCGAGCGCCAGCGCCACCGCCTTGATGACGATGTCGTTGAAAGAGATTTTCCCGCCCGCTTCGCCGAGCTGCTTGTTGAGCGCCTCGCGCGCCTCGGCCGCGCGTTCCATGTCGATCTCGGTCGTGAGGAAGAAATGCGGGATCGGACCGAGCGACGCGGCCAGCCGCTTGGCGATCGTTTTCCGGATCTGGGTGAGGGGGACGTCTTCGTAGGGAACTCCGGACGGAGCCCGGAGCACGGCGCGGGGAGCTGGCGCCGCGCTCGGCTGTCCGGTGATGCTGGGACTGGCCGCACCGGCTTCGACGTCGCGTTTGATGACTCGGCCACCCGGCCCTGATCCCTGCACCAGCTTCAGATCGACACCTGCGTCCTTGGCGATCCGCCGTGCGAGTGGAGATGCCTTCACTCGCGTGGCATCGGTCGCTGTTGCAACCGGAGCGGGAGCGGGGGCTGGAGCAGGGACGGCGGCCGGAGTGGGGGCCGGCTTCGGAGCTGCAGCGGCAGGCGCCGGCTTCGCCGCTCCTTGCTCCGGGCTCCCTGCTCCGTCGACTTTCTCGCCGGGCTTGCCGATCCACGCGACGATATTCCCAACCGGCACGGTGGCGCCCTCGGCCACGAGCACCTTGAGCAGCTGCCCATCCGCCCGCGCGACCAGCTCCATGACCGCCTTGTCGGTCTCGACCTCCGCCAGCGTGTCGCCCGACTTCACGGCGTCGCCCTCGTGCTTGGTCCACTTCACGAGACGCCCCTCCTCCATCGTGGGCGAAAGCGCCTCCATGTGAACTTTGGTGGCCATGGCGCGGGCCTAGTCGAGGTAGAGCACGCGGCGCGCCGCGGCGACGACCTTCTCGGGTGAGGCCTTGGCGGCGCGCTCGAGCACCTTGTTGTAGGGCATCGGCACGTCGGCCTGCGTCACACGCTGTACCGGTGCATCGAGGTCGTCGAATGCGTCGCGCTGAATGAGATCGACGATCTGCGCGCCGATCCCGGCGTGGGGCCATCCTTCTTCTACGACCACGGCCCGGTTGGTCTTCTTGACCGACTCGACGATCGCCGCCTCGTCGAGGGGCCTGATCGAGCGCAGATCGAGCACTTCCGCCGAGACGTTTTGCTCGGCGAGCTGGTCGGCCGCCTTCAACGCCACCGTCAGCGTCTTGGAGTGGCAGACCAGCGTGACGTCGCTGCCCGGACGCTTGATGTCCGCGCGGCCGATCGGCACGACGTGCTCACCGTCCGGGACCTCGCCCTTCATGTTGTACAGCATCTCGCCCTCGAGCACGATGACGGGATTGTTGTCGCGGATGGCGGACTTGAGGAGCCCCTTGGCATCGGCGGGCGTGGCCGGCGCGACGACCTTGAGGCCGGGGATGTGCGCGAGCCAGCTCTCCCACGCCTGCGAGTGCTGCGACCCGAGCTGCAGCGCCGCGCCGTTGGGGCCGCGGAACACGATCGGCATCCGAATTTGCCCGCCCGACATGTAGAGCATCTTGGCGGCGGAGTTGACGATCTGATCGAGCGCCAGCACGGCGAAGTTCCACGTCATGAACTCGATGACCGGGCGCAGCCCACCCATCGCGGCCCCGACACCGATCCCGGCGAACCCCAGCTCGGCGATGGGCGTATCGACCACGCGCTTGGCGCCGAACTCCTCCAGCAGGCCGCGGCTGACCTTGTACGCTCCCTGATACACCCCCACTTCTTCGCCCATCAGGAACACGGTGGGATCGCGCTGCATCTCTTCGCGCAGCGCCTGATTCAGGGCGTCCCGGTAGGTGAGCGTCGCCATCAGTCGACCAACACGTCGGTGAACAGCTCGCCCGGTTCGGGATCGGGACTCTCGTCGGCGAACTTCACCGCTTCCTCGACCTCCGCGTGGATCTCGGCGTCCAGCGCATCGAGTGCGGCCTGATCGATCACGCCGTCTTCCTTGAGCTTGCCGGCGAGCTGCGCGATCGGATCGCGGGCCTTCTGCTCTTCGACTTCGTCCTTCGTGCGGTACACGCCGTGCAGCGGGTCGGACATGGAATGGCCCATGTAGCGGTAGGTCCGCACCTCGAGCAGCGTCGGATGGCTCTGCTTCCGCGCCCGCTCGACCGCGCGCCGCGTGGCGTCGTACATGGTCAACACGTTCATGCCGTCCACGAGCTCGGCGGCCATGTCGTAGCTGCACGCATGCTCGACGATATCGGTCACGGCCGCGACGCGCTCGAACGCCGTGCCCATGCCGTAGCGGTTGTTCTCACAGAGGAAGATGACCGGCAGCTTCCAGACCGAGGCCATGTTCAGCGTTTCGTGAAAGGCGCCGATGTTGACCGCGGCTTCGCCGAAGAAGCAGACGCAGACCTTGTCGTTGCCCAGGTATTTGCTGGCGAAGGCGAGGCCGGCGCCCAGGGGAATGTGGCCGCCCACGATGCCGTGGCCGCCCATGAAGCCGCGCGTGGCATCGAACAGATGCATCGAGCCACCCTTGCCCTTCGAGCAGCCGGTGGCCTTGCCGAACAGCTCCGCCATGACCGCGTTCGGCGAGATGCCCTTGAGCAGGGCTTGGCCGTGCTCGCGATAGGAGCAGATGACGTAGTCGTCCTCGCGCAGCGCCGCGAGCGCGCCCACGGCGACCGCTTCCTGGCCGATGTATAAGTGACAGAATCCGCCGATCTTGCCGAGCGCGTACGCCTCCGCGGCCTTTTCCTCGAAGCGCCGCACCAGCAGCATCTGCCGCAGCATGCGGAGATGCAACTCCGATTGCGCCGTGTCTTTCGGACGTCGTGCGGTGGCGGTCATCGCGTAGCTGCCTCCACTTGCTCCCACGCGTGATAGCTGGAGCGAACCAGCGGGCCCGATTCAACGTGACGGAAGCCCAACGACATGCCATAACGCTTCAGCTCGGCGAACTCGTCCGGCGTGTACCAGCGCGCGATGGGCAGATGCTGGTCGGACGGGCGCAGGTACTGGCCGATCGTGACGATGTCGACGCGCGCCGCGCGCAGGTCGCGCAGCGCCGTGAGCAGCTCGTCCCAATCTTCTCCCAGCCCGCAGATGATCCCCGACTTCGTCAGCAGCTCCGGATTCATCTCTTTGGCACGGTCGAGCAGCTCCAGCGCGCGCGTGTAGCGACCGCCGGGCCGCGCAATGCGGTACAGCCGGGCGATCGTTTCGAGGTTGTGATTGAGGATGTCGGGCCGCGCGGCGACGATGAGACCGAGCGCCGCGGGGTTGCCCTTGAAGTCGGGAATCAGGACCTCGACGGATGTCTGTGGCAGCCGCAGCCGGATCTCCGCGATGCACGCGGCGAAGACTTCGGCGCCGCCGTTCGGCAAGTCGTCGCGATCCACGCTGGTGATCACGACGTGCCTCAGTCCCATCTGCTGGACGGCGTCGGCCAACCGCTGCGGTTCGCCGGCATCGAGGGGAGCCGGAGTCCCATGAGCCACGGCGCAGTAGGCGCAATTGCGCGTGCAGACGTCGCCCAGGATCATGAACGTCGCCGCCTTGTGCTCCCAGCACTCGCCGATGTTCGGGCAGTGCGCTTCCTCGCAGACCGTATGGAGCTTGAGGTCGCGCATCATGTGCTTGAGCGCGACGTAGTTCGGTCCCCCCGGCGCTTTCACCTTCAGCCAGGAGGGCTTCCGGGTCTGCTCGGCAGGAATGGAGGGCTGAATCTGTACGAGCGGGGCGGGGGGGGCGGCCATGGACGTCGAAGATAGTGTGTGCTCAGAGCACGGGGTAGGCCATTTTTCAACCAGACGGTTGATCCCAGCCCCGGTTCTTGAGTCGCCGTAACTCGTTTTCGACCTCCGTCGACGTCCCGAGCGTCCGGTCGGCAATGTCGGCGATCTCCTCGGCCTCCCGCCATTGGCGCTCGAGCTCCTCGACTTCGGCTCGCTCGTCCACCGCCATTTCGAGCGCGAGGCCGCGCTCGGCCCGGAGCGACCGCAATGTCAGCTCACGATGCGCGATGTCACGCACCAGGCGATCGGCGCCGCCGGCCTGGTCGACTTCTCGCGCGGCATCTTCCGCTCGCCGGCGACCAGCGCGTCTGAGGTTCAGATAGGTGAGTCCCTGCCGCAACGTGTGAATCGCGTCGCTGCCGGTGAGCTGCGCACCTTCGCCGTGGCACCCGGGACAACTCAGGACCACCGCCATGTCGGCGTGGCGATCGGGGACGATGCGGGAATGTTGAACGTGGCGTGCGCGCAGTTGCATGAGCGTGCCGCACCGGGCGCAGATGGGTGGCTCGCTCAGCGTGACTTTGCGGCCGCCGACCAACCGCAGATAGAACCAATCGGCCAGGCGGTGGACGTTCCAGATGACCACGCCGAACCCGCCGCCCGCCGCGACGTTCGCGGCGATACCGAGACCGATCGCTGCGACCGTGAGGGGGACCACGACTTTCATCCGCTCGCGCTGGCGATTCCGCAGCCGCTCGCCGTAGCGCCACGTCGCCAGCTCGACGCGCGGCGGTTTGCCCACGCGCACGAAGTCATAGCGCTCCCAGCGGATCAGTGCGACCTGATCGGTGGACGCCGCGATGCGTCCCTGGCTTGCGGAGCGCGCGACGGCTTCGATGCGCTCCAGGCGATCATCGAACGGGGTGAGATTCCAGCGGCTGCAGCGGGGGCAGACGACCCACAGGCGCCCCCTCCATTCATCGAAAGCGATTCGCCGCCCGACGCCAAGCCCCGAGGGGCCGCCATCACCGTCAAACGCCGCGTTACAGAACGCGCAACTGCGGAACATCCTAGGAAGTAAATCGCTCCGGGGCGAGAGAAGCAATCTCCACTTCCGTGGCGCCCGTGGTCACCAAATCTGCGATGATCTCGCCGGTGAGGCCCGCGAGCAGCACGCCGTTTCGGCCGTGGCCGGTGGCGTACCATAACCCTCGCACGTCTGGATCAGGTCCGATGATTGGACGCCCGTCGGGCGTCACGGGTCGCAGGCCGGCCCAGGTGCGGGTTGGGACGGCTGGCAGGTGTGGCAACAGCCGCTGGGCCGCCGCGACGATCCCATGGACTCCGGACTCGGTGACGCTACCGTCGAAACCAACGTGCTCCATCGTGCTGCCAAAGATGGCTTCCCCGCTCCGCGCGAGGACGTAGCCGTGGTCGTAGTACAGCACCGTGCGCGGCATGTTTGCCGGCCAGGGCGCAGCCGCCATCTGGCCACGGACGGGCTCGACGGGCAGCGTGCGGGGCAGGTGGTCGATGCGCGGAGACCAGGCGCCCGCAGCAATGACCACGTGCTCGGCTTTGATTTTGCCGGCCGGTATCTCGACGCCCGTCGCCCGACCGAGGATCGAGCTGAGGCGGGTCACCCGCGTGTTCAGCGTGCGTGCACCGTGGCGCTTGGCATCGGCGTGTAGCGCGCGGGCGAGCGCGGGGGCGTCCACGGCACCGTCTTCCGGCGCGAACATCGCGCCCAGCGAGGGCGCGGTCGCTGGGAACCGCTCCGCGACCTCCTCCGGCTCCAACCAGTCGCAGCGCAGTCCCGCCTGACGCTGGTGGGCGACCGTGTCTCGGAGCCGTTCGGCTTCGGCCTCGTCGAATGCGAGGGACGCGATCCCCTCGCGCCACAACCCGATGTCGACGCCTGTGCTCTCCGCCAGTGCGGGGGCTAGGCTCTCGTAGAGATCGCGGGCGCGCAATCCGAGCGCGCGCAACGCATCGTCGGCGCGCTCGATCTGTGGTCCCAGGATCCCGGCGGAGGCCGCCGACGCCGCCGCCGGATCGGGGCCTGGCTCGCAGATGATGACCCGCAAGCCCCGCAACGCCGCGGCCCGCGCGCAGGCGGCTCCGATGATCCCGCCGCCCGCGACCAGCACTTCACAGGACGAAACTTTGTGCGACATTTAGGCGTACGCTGCAGACGCACCGGACACCACGGAGGAAATCATGTTCCGGAGCATTTTGGGGTTCGCAATTCTCGCCGTTCTCGCATGGCTCGGTCTCAAGCTGATGTTCGGCATCCTCGGGAGCCTGGTTGGTCTCGCGATGACGGTGCTGTGGCTCGCGTTAATCGGCTTCGTCGTCTACCTCGCGTTGCGGCTCGTCAGTCCCCGTACCGCTGATCGCATCCGCGACATGATCAAAGGGCGCCCAGCCTCCTAAAGCTGCCGTTTTTCCAGCCGGGACAATACCGCCCACGCAATCATCGGGAAGAGGATTTCGTGGTGCCCCGTGAGTTGAATACCGCGGCCCCCCGCCAGCGTCGGCCGCTCCACGACATTCACCCGCGGGCGATAATGCCGCTGCATGTCGCAATCGCACGCGGTGAAGTTTTTAGGCTTTCCCCCGTTCAAGTTGCGGGCGATGGTCAGCGCCTTGAGAAAGACCTCCGGCATCACGACGGCGCTGCCGAGATTCAACACCACCCCCCCATCGTCGAGTCCGGGCACGACACCGGCGAGCCGCTTGAAGTCGCGGTGGCTCGTGACCCCGATCGCGCCGCCGTCGGCGGTCGGATGCTGATGCGTGATCTCCGCGCCGATCGCGGCGTGTACCGTCACCGGCACGCCCAGCTCGGCGCTCGCGAGCAGGACTGATACGTCGCGGCCCGGAAGATCCTTGCGTGCACGGAGATACTCCGCGAGCGCTTCGCCCGCGCCCTGCTCGCTCTTCGCGCCGCGCGCCAACGCGGCGTTCATCTCGCGTCCGGTCTCTTCCGCCATGCCGAAGGTACCGTCGCCCAGCCCCGCCGCGACGTCCTCGCTCGTGCCGCCGTACGCAGCAAGCTCGAAGTCGTGGATGGCCGCACTCCCGTTCATGGCGATCGCGGTGATCGCGCGCTTGCGCATCAGCGCGATGAGCAGCGGTCCGAGCCCCACCTTGATCACGTGCCCGCCCAGCATCGCCAGGACCGCGCGCCGCCCGGCCGCAGCCGCGATCTGGTCGACGACATAGCGCAGATCCTGCGCGGCGAGGATGGAGGGCAACCCGTCGATAAAGGCGTTGAACGAACGATCCGAGGGCAGCGGCGGGTGGGCGAGGAGCGAGGCATCGACTTTGTTGGCGCGTTTGGCAACGGGCACGGTCTTCAGCCGAGAGAAGTCGGCTTCGCGGTAATCGGTCATGGCTGCGTCACTCCCGGGACCACGTAGTCCTTGAGCTTCAGCGTCACCTGGCCGAACGAGAAGTTGGACTGGATCGCGAGTACGACGCGTTGCGCATCGTCGGACAGCCAGATCCGCGTCTCCGACTTCTCCGCGAAGATGCCACGCCCCTGCGGAATCTTGGGGCGTACTACGATGGCCTGCCACTTTTTGCCCGCCACACTGACCCGCTCGCGCCCCAGCACTTCGAGGATCACAGGGTTGCGATCGGGCCGGAAATACCGGGCGTACTCGTTCTTCTTCCCGACCTCGAGCGGCACCATCCGGATCCAATACAGAAAGGCCGCGTCATCGAGCGGCTCGCGCACCGTGGCAAACGTGGTGTCGCGCCCTACCTCACGATAGAAGCCGGAGTCCGGATAGATCTCATACCGGTTCTCCCGATGGTGGCCGCGCTCATCCTGAATCGATGAGTAGCGGCGCGAGCGAAAGTCGTACCGTCCCACCCACGACTCGATGGTTTGGTCGAGATGGTACCAGAGCGCACCGCCCGTGATGCGAAATCGAATGTGCACGGTCTCTACGCCGTGCACAGTGTCGATTCCCACGACTTCCATTGCGGCGCTGCCCACGCTGAAGATCCCGTACCTGGCGCCGAACGAGAGCCGCTCGCCTACGGGGAAGGGCACGGCCGGCGCCGGATGAGCGCTCACGATTTTGCCCGTGCATATGGTGTCCTGCGCGACGAGCGCCTGGGCTGTCGCGAGCAACGCCATTACGAGCAGCGTCGCCGCGCCTTTGCGCGCGGCGCTGATGAGGCCACGCGAGCGCCAGGCGCCGAGCAGCTGTTGCCAGGGACTGGACCGGGACGGCCGCTGCTTGAGGTCGTAGCGCGCGGCGCTCGGGACGACCTCGATGCGGCGGGCGTGAGCACCGAGGCGTGCGAGCAGCTCCGCGTTGGCGGCCCATCCTTCGGTCGTCAGGAGCGCCGCGTCGCCTCCGCGGGTTGCCTGCCGCAGCACGATCAGGCGCAGCGCCGTGAACCCCGAGATCGAGTCCTTCACCCCCCCGCCCACGGGGAGCAGTCGTGGCGCCCACTGCCGTGCCCAGCGCTCCGTCCAGGAGCGTGTCCCCTGTTCGCGAGACTGCTCGGCGACCACGAGGTCCGCCCCCGACTCGAGCCGCTTGACCATCTCCTCCATCGTCTCCGGTGCATGGACGAAGTCGGCGTGCAACGTGATCGCGCAGTCGCGCTTGGGGCGGTCGGTGCGTTGCAGCGCCAGCCGCAGCAGCTCTTCGAGGCTGCGCGCGTAGCCCAGGCGCGAGCGGTGCTTGATCACGGTCAGCGGCAGCACGCGGGCATAGGACGCGAGGACGTCGGCGCTGGCGTCGGTCGAGGCGTCGTCGCACGCGATGATCTGGTATTCCCGCTGAAAGGCGGTGAAAACCTGGCGGACTCTCCAAAGCACGAGGCCGACCGTGCTGGCCTCGTTGTGGACGGGCACGCAGACGTAAATCATGGCCCTGCAATCTAGAGAAGGGCCCTATAGACGTCCAAGACTCCATGTGCCATGGCGTGGGCACTGCAACGCGGAGGGAACGCGACCGGCGTCGGGTGATGCAGCATTTCGACCACCTTTTTCGCCAGCGCGTCAGCGGCGCCGGGGGGAACCAGCACGTCCGCAGGAAGGATTTCGGGGATGCCACCGGCTCGGGTGGCGACGACGGGCCGGCCCAGCGCCAGTGCGGTGAGAATGACGCTGCCAAGGCCTTCCTGTTTCGATGACATGACGAAGACGCTCGCTTCAGCGATCAGGGCCTCGATCCGGTCGACCCAGCCCACCAGATGCACGTGTCCCTGGAGCTCGAGGCGCGCGATCTGCGCAGCCAACGCCGCGCGCCGCGGCCCCGCACCGGCAATGATCCAATGGAGGTCGGACGCGAGGGCTCGCGCATGCCGCGCCGCCTGGATCAGCGTTCCATGATCCTTGTGATCGACGAGCGCGGCGGCGTTCACCGCCAGCGGGGCGTGGGCGGGGATGCCCAGCCGAGCGCGCATGTCGAGCGCCGGCAGGCTGGCGCGCCGGATTTCCTCGGGATCGATCCCGTCGCGCACCACGGTGATCCTGTCCGCGGCGATCCCGTCGCCGACCAGGACCTGCTTGGCGGCGTCAGACACCGCGATGATCCGGTCGGCGCGGCGCCACCCGCCAAAGCGTCCGACGTGAAAATCCACGCGCCGCGCCGCAATGAGCGTGCGGCTACGCGCGAGCGTCGCGGCCAGCGTCAGGCCGTGACTGTCGTGCGCGTGTATGATGTCCGGCTGGAAGGCCGAGATGGTCCGCCGCAGTTGCCACCAGGCTCGGGGGTCGAGCGCCATCTCCCATGCGGTGCCGTGCACGGTTGTACCATCCGCAGCGGCGCGCCGGGCCAGCTCGCCGGTCCGGTTGGTGAGGAGAACCTGCTCGAATGCACCTGCGTGGCGGAGCTCGCGGCACAGCAGGCGGACCTGGTTCTGGCCGCCGCGCCATTCTCGGCCTGAGTCCACCTGTAGGATGCGCGTCCCTAGCCTCGAATCCCGGCTTTTTCAACCCCGGCGAGGACGCGGCGCAGCGCATCGAGCTTGAATGGCTTCTGCAGGAAGGGACGGCCCAGCTCTTCGAGGAATTGGAGCGTGTCACCGCGGACCGTGTCGCCCGTGGCAAAAATGATGCGCTCCGCGACGGTCGGGTGCATGCGGGCGAGCGTGTGGAACATCTCGCGCCCGCCCAGCCGGGGCATACGCAAGTCGCAGATGATGAGGTCGAACGGCTGCATCAGCGCGCGCTTCAGCGCCTGGCTGCCATCGTGCGCCAGCACGACCTCGTGACCCCAACTTTCGAGCGTCGCCTGCATATAGTGGAGGATGTGCGGCTCGTCATCGACCACGAGCACGCGGAGCTGCTCCTGCCGCTCGGCGGGAGCAGGTTCGGTTTCCGCCCCGCCGGCGGCCGAGCTGCGCTCGGCGCGCACGCCCGTCGGCAGCTCGACGGTGAACGTCGCGCCGCGGCCACTCCCCGCTCCGCCCGGTTCCACCGAGATGTTGCCGCCGTGCTCTTTCACGATGCCGAGGCAGATCGAGAGACCGAGGCCCGTGCCTTCGCCCTCGGACTTGGTGCTGAAGAACGGCTCGAACACATGTTGGGCGACGGCCTCGGGAATGCCCGGGCCATTGTCGGAGACGTGGACCGAGAGGCCGTCGGGCTCGCATCTGGTCGCGATCTCGATCCGGCCCCCGCCTCCCTTCGCGCGCGTGCTCGTGATTGCCTGGGCCGCGTTGTTGATGATGTTCACGAATACCTGCTTGATCTGATTCGCATGCACCTGGACTTCCGGCAATCCCGGCTCGAAGCTGAGCGTCAGCTCGATGCGCGCCGCGAGCAGCTGGTTCTTGAGGAGCTGGTGCGTCGACTCGAGGATCGGCCGGATCGATTGCAGCTGGCGCTCGCCTTCCTGGCGGCGCGCGAACGACAGCAGGTTGCGCACAATGGCCGAGGCGCGTTCCGCTTCCTGCCGGATCACCGCGAGCGGCTCGGCGAGGCGCGGCGGGACATCCGCGGCTTCCCCGAGCAGGTCACTGAAGCCGACGACCGACGCGAGGGGGTTGTTGAGATCGTGCGCGACTCCGGCGATCAGCTGGCCGATGGCCGACATCTTTTCCGACTGGAGCAGCTGTTCCTGCAAGCGGCGCTTGTCGCTCTGATCCTCGAAGAGGAGCACGGTGGCGCCGGGCTCGCCCGCGGGAATCGCCGTCACGAGCAGAATCCGGTCGCCCGCCCGAACTTCGATGGGGGTGCCGGCGCCTCCCGGCGCGAGCAGGCGGGCGACTGGATCCGCCCACGCCGGCGGCAGCAGGGTCAACCACGACCGCCCGGGGAGTGCCGTGACGGGGAGTTTGATCAGCTCGGCGAACATGCGATTCGCGCGCCGGACGGCGCCCTGTGGATCCACGTAGCAGATGGCCTGGTTGAACGCGTCCACGGTCTGTTCCCACTCGCGCTTGCCGCTCGAGAGCAGCTCCACCAGGCGGGCGTTCTCGAGCGCGATGCCGGCCTGCGCGAGCACGGCGCGAGTGAACATCAGTGCGCTCTCGTCCATCGCGTTCTTGCCGTCGCCTTCCAGGGCGACCGCGCCGATGGTGCGCGACACCGCGACGATCGGTACGCCGAGCCAGCTGGCCGGTGCCGGCTTGTCGACCTTGACGTTCAGCTCGGCGGCGCGCGCCACGACCGTGTCGGGGAAGACAATCGGCCCGCGCCGCAGTGCGAGCTGCAGCAACGGCTCGTCGGTCGTCGCGGGACGGGGGCCGTTGTGGTAGGCCACACGGAGCCCGTTGGTGTCGACGTCCAGCAACATCACCGACAACCGGCCGGGCGCCAGCTGCTCGGTCAACACGCGTGCCACGATCTCGACGATGGTCGCCGGACGGAACGCTCCCGCCAGCTCGTGCGACAAGGCGGTGAGGCGCGTCAGGATCTCGGCAACCGAGGCGTTCATTTTGCTTCGTCGAGAAACCGGGTCGGCACGCGCGTCGCGGCGTCGACGAGCGCCTCGGCCGACTTGATGAACCGGACCACGATCGGCAGTGATCCCTGCAGCGCGACCTTGCGCTGCATGATCCCGGCGATGGGGCCGAGCTCCTTCTTGATGATCTGCTTCCAGAAGCGGTATTCGGCCGTCAGGATGAACGGGGCCTGTTGTGCGTCCTGCCGTGGCACGAGACGCGCGGTACGACAGGTGCCGCGTTCGAGGTCGAGCAGGATGGCGACATCTTCCGGCACGCCGATGCCGGGTTGCGCGGGCAGGACCAGCGCGACGGCGCCATGCGTCCACTCCGTCGACGCCGTGCGATAGTCGTCGCTCGCATTGATCGCCGCGCCGTACGCGGCGACCCACTCCGCCGACGGGAACGCGTGGAGCGCCGCGGTCATGCCACGGCCCGCGCGAAGCCGTCGAACAACGCCCGTTCCGTCAGGTCCTCGGGGTGCCACTGGACCGCCACCATCCACGGCTCCTTCGCGTCGGAGGGCTCCGCGCCCTCGATGATGCCGTCGTCGGCCCATGCGACCGCCTTGAGGCCGGGCGCCAGATCGCGGATCGCCTGATGGTGCCGGCTGTTCACGCTCGCCGAGCGCGCGCCGAGCGCGCGCTCGAGCAACGAGCCCGCCTCGACGTGGACGGGATGACGGCCTGTCTCGTCATTGTGCGGCACGGGTCCCGGCCTTTCGCTGTCCAAGTCCTGATAGAGCGTGCCGCCGAGGGCGACGTTGAGAATCTGAATGCCGCGGCAGATGGCGAGAATCGGAAGACCGCGCGCCCGCGCGGCGGCGATCAATGCCAGCTCGGCGGCGTCGCGGACGGGGTCCACATCGCCCAGGCGGGGATGCGGTGCCGCGCCGTAGCGAGCGGGCGCGACGTCTTCACCACCCGTGAGCACGAGCCCGCGCACGGCCGCGAGGGCGGCGCCGGCGCGATCGGCCGCCAGCATCGTCGGAACGGCGAGGGGAACCAGGCCGGCGCCTGCGAGGGCGCGAACGTAGGCGGTGTTCAGGGTGACGCGCTCGCGGCCCTCGACCAGGCGGCGGGGCGCCGTCACGGCAACGGCGGGAGCCGGTTTCACGACGTTTGGGACGCGGGGCCGCCAAACAAGGGACAGCGCGGATTGCTGACGCTGGCCCAGTCCACGAGGACGCCGTAGAGGTTCAACGCCGTGCTCCCGCCGATCACGGTGCCGATGGCCGGATGACGCCGCGGCTCCTCTTGATCGAGGATGAGCACTCCCATGGCGCGTTGCGACGTGTCGTCCACGACCAGCAGACCATAGCCCTGGGCGGGGAACGCCGGTCCCCGGAACTGCATCGAGATTTTGCCCTCGGCATCGCGACCGACGATCACCGCGCCCCGGTCATTCGACTTCTGGATGACGAGCGCGGGGAGAGAATCGGGGATGCCACGCGGCGGATCGGTGAGCACGTCGCGCGCATTCGACAACTGCGAGGTGATCAGACCGGGACCGGCGAGCAGCGCGATGCCACACGTGGGCGAACCGCCGCTGCCACGGCCGCACCCCGTCGCCAGCAACAAGAGGAGAGACAACGTCGGTCGTGTCATGGGCTGCAAATGTAATGCTAATGTGACCAGACAGCGGTCACGGTGACGGTTCGCACCGGTGCGAGGGTCTCCGGCACCAGGTTGTAGATGTAATTGAGCACGTTAGCGGCCAGCACACGCAGCTCGACGGGTCCGCGCCGCCATTCGGCGCGCAGATCGAGAACCTTCACGGGCACCCGCCGCGAGTCGACGAACCCCTCGAGCTCGACCCGCTCCGGCCGGCTCGCGTATCGAAAGTCCGCGCCCACCGAGCCCGCACCGATACTGTAGTCCGCGCCGAGGGTGAGAAGATGCCGCGGCCGGAACGCGAGCGGTCCTTCGGTGGTGTCGCCGGCCAGACGGCGGCGTGTGTCGAGGTAGGTGTAGCCGAGGGTGGCGATGAGCCGGTCGGGAATCGGCGCGGCGATTACGCTGGCGTCGATGCCGGCGATGCGCGCGCGCACGACGTTCTGCAGCTGAATCTTCACACTGTCGAGCCGAACCGCGGTGTCGGCGGGAAACCGCAGCAACCGGGGCTCGATCAAATCGCGGGCTTCGGTCCAGAACACGGCGGCATCGAGCCGCATGAAACGAAATATGGGCGCGCTGGTGTGCCCGATCTCAAAGGACCACCCCGTCTCGGGCCGGAGTGTGGGGTTGGGAATGACGTCGAACCCGAGCGCCGTGGTGTGCACGAACCGCTCCGCCATCGTGGGTGAGCGGAAGCCGCGGCCGACGGACGCGCGCCACGTTCCGGCCCCCGCGTTCAACGTCGCGGCGACGCGGGGGCTCACGACGGCGGTCAGCGAGCCACCGTCCACGGCGAGGAAGTCGACGCGCGCCCCACCACTGACGCGAACCGCGCTGATCTGCTGCTCACTCTGTCCGTACGCGGCAAATTCCGACTGCGAGTGGATGCCGAAGATGTCGCTCGTGACGTCGGAGTAGGTGGCCTCGGCGCCGACGATGGCGGTTCGCAGGGGGGCCGGATGCGCTTCAATCCGTCCCTCCGCGCCGAAGCGGTCGCCGACGCCGAACTCCGACGTGGGGCGACGCACATCCACGAAATGGGTGCGCAGCCACGAGGCGCGCGCACTCCACGCGAACTGGGGTGAGACCGTCGTCCGCACCTGCGCCGCGAGATAGCCTTTGCGGGAGTCGGTGCGCGCGCCGCGGCCGCTGGTATCGATCATGAACGGCTGGAACACCTGACCGCGATCGTCGCACGTGCCGCGGCTGCACCAGGTCAGCGGCACGTCATAGCGGTCGACGGCCCACGCGCCCGACACATCGACCCGCGTATTGACGGACGGCTGCCACCGCGCCTTAGCGGCGAAATGCAGATGATCGTCCTGATCCTGCTCGCGGTAGCCGTCCGAGTGGCGATCGCCGGCGGAAATCCTCCCGCCCCAGGCGTCTGTGCCGTACGACGCCGCGAAGTCCCCACTGCCCAGGAGTCCCGGCGTGTCGCGGAACTTCCAAATGGCGTGGGGCGGATCGCCGTACATCCCACCGGTGACTCGCAGGCGGGCATGCAGCCCCGTGGGAATGTCGCGGGTCGTCACGTTCACGACGCCGCCGAAAGCAGCGGACCCGTAGAGCGAGGAGCCGGCACCCTTCAGGATCTCGACGCTCTCGATGTCGTCCACCGAGAGCAGGTCCCAGTTGATTCCGCCGCGGTCGCCCTGATTCATGGGGACGCCGTCGACCGTCATGAGCACGCGCGAGTTCAGACCCTGCACGTATCCCGTCGAGCCGCGGAGGTTGACCTGGCCATTCACGAATTGCACGCCCGCGACATGATCGATCGCTTCATCGACCGTCGTCACGGCTCGGCGGCTCAGCTCGCGCTCGCTGACCTGCGCGACGGTAGTGGCGGGCCGGTCGCCGAAGTGCGGCACGCGGTCGCTGACGACGTCGACGGGCGGGAGTGCGAGCGGCTCGGGCCGCAGTGTGAAATCGAGCGTCGTCGAGTCGCCGCCCGTCAGGGCGACCGTGGTATCCACGAACGCATGTCCGATGGCGCCGGCGTGGACGCGCACGGTGCCGGCGGGAACGAGCGGGATGCGGTAGAGCCCCAGGCGATCGGTGCGCGCCGACAGCGTCGTGCCGGGAATCGCGATGCTCGCGCCCACCAGCATCTCGCCTTGCGTGTTGCGGACGGTGCCCCGCAGGACGCCCTGGGCGGCCGCCGGGAGCGGCGCGGCGACGAGCAGCAGCGTGGCTATTGCGCGGTGCATGTGACGAAATCCGTCGCGGGACGCAGGCTGTCGAAGTTGACGACGAAGTCGATATCCCCCGCCGCAGGGCCGTTGGAGACGGTAACGACACCCCGCTGGGTCGAGTCGGCGGGATTGCGATAGTAGCCGGCCACCCGGAGGAGGGCGGTGTCCTGCGGTGAGATCGTCAAATTGCCGAGCTTCTTCCAGACCGCGACGATCCAGTGGTAGGTGCCGGGATCGATCGCGACGCTATACGCCGCGGCCGAGTCCGTGTAGGGGACGGAGCCCGGTACTACGGGTCGCCGATTGTCGATCAGATCGTTGCAGGTCTGCGGAAGTGTCAGGTAGGCGGCGATGAAGACGGCGTCGGTGCTGTCCGGGATGGTTCCGCGAAATCGCAGCGTTCCGCACAACCCCACGAGATTGGGCGCGCAGATCGGTTCGGGTTCGAGACCGCCACATGCGGCGAGGACGACGATCGCGAGCCAGACCTTGCGCATCCCAGCAATTTGCGCCCGCCCTCGGGTGCGTCAACTTGACCGTGGTTTTGCGCGGGAATAACGTTGCACTATGCCATTGTACGAGTACCGCTGTACTGCGTGTGACGTGCAGTTCTCCCACACCGAAACCATGGCAGAGCATTCCGCCCACCCTCGCCCCGCCTGCCCGAAATGCGGGTCGCGCGCGGTGGAGCCCGTCTTCTCCGACTTTTTCGCCAAGACCATCCGGAAGAGTTGATCCCTGTTCGAACGCCTGCGGGACGCGTTCCGCGCCGCCCTCGATGCGGCTTCCGGCCCCGACCTCCGCTCGCTCGCGCGGCAGATGCGCGAGGCGGTCGTCGATGCGAAGGTGGCGGTCGCCGAGGTGCAGGAAGCGATCGCGCGCACGGAACGCGAGGTCGGCGCCGAACGGCAGCGCCTGGCCGATGCCGAACGCCGCGGCCGGCTTGCGGGAGAGATCCAGGATCAGGAGACCGTGGCCGTCGCCGATCGGTTTGCGGCGAAGCACCGCGAGCGGCTCGGCGTGTTGGAGCGTAAGCTTGCAACGCAGCGCGAGGAGCTCGCGCTGGCGCAGCGGGAGCTGGACGAGATGCGGACGCAGCTCAAGGCGGCGGACCAGGCGAGCGGAGCAGGGAGCACGGAGCAAGCATGGCGTGATCTGGAAGAGGCCGGCGGCACACGCCCGGGAATGGACTTGGGCGACGAGTTGCTGAAGTCGGACATGGACCGGGCGGCGCGCGAAGCCGCCGCGGCACGCCAGCTCGAAGAGCTGAAAAAGAAAATGAGAAAGGACTAGACCCGTGCTCCTCTTGTCTCTCCTCCAGATCCTCCACCAACCTCCCCAACCTCCACCATCTGATTTTGTCAAACGCGCACACACCTACAGCATCGTCGCCTACGATTCCGTCACGGGCGACCTGGGCATCGCCGTCCAGTCGAAGTTCCCCAACGTCGGGGGCCTGGTGCCGTGGGCCCGCGCGGGTGTGGGCGCGGTCGCGACGCAGGCGCTGAGCAACACCGACTACGGGGAGAAGGGGTTGGAGCTGCTGGCGCGCGGGGCGAGCGCGCCCGAAGCGATGCGCATCATCATGCGCAGCGATCCCCAGCCATCGCAGCGTCAGGTCGGGATGGTAGACGCACACGGGAATTCGGCCAGCTGGACCGGAGACTCGACGTTTGATTGGGCGGGGGGACGGACGGGCGGACGGTCTGACGGTCGGACGGGCGGTAAAGGCCAACTCATCACAGGGCGCGAATATGCCGCCCAGGCCAATATCATGGTGTCGGATGCCACGGTCCGGAACATGGCCGAAACCTTCGAGCGCAGCCGTGGCACGCTGGCCGACCGGCTCATCGCGGCGCTGGTCGCGGGGCAGGCGGGCGGCGGGGACAAGCGGGGCATGCAGTCGGCGGCGCTGCTCGTTGTGCGCGCGAAGGGCGGCTACCTCGGCGGGACCGATCGCTACATCGACATCCGTGTGTACGACGCGCCCGATCCGATCAAAGAGCTGCAGCGCCTCTATGCGCTGCACAAGCTGTATTTCTTCACGAGCGATTCGGCGGATCTGATGCCTATCACGCCGGCGCTGCAGAAGGAGCTGGAAGCGATTCTGCTCGTCGAGCCTGTCAATCAGGCGCAGAAGTGGCTCGCTGCTCCCCAGCCATCGCGCAACGAGACCTTTCTCACCGCGCTCGCCAATTTCATGTACTGGGAGAACTACGACGTGCGGGTGCGGATGGACGGAAAAATCGATCGAATCGCGCTCGAAGACATTCGTAAGAACCGGCGTCCGCGGAGGTAACCTATGGATGTGAAGCGAGGCCGGATGGTCTTTCTCGGCTACGGCAAGTACTGGCGCTCGGATCGCATTCTGGGTTTGACGCCGATCGACCAGGGGCGCGGGCCGGGGCAGCGCACCAACGTCTTCATCGAAGGACAGGCCGAGCCGATTGTGGCCTCGCGCACCGAGCAGAGCATCCTCGAGGACATGGGTGCCACGGATGGGAGCTTTCAGCTCGAAGGGCTGCGGCAGGCGACCCGCGAGCTGCTCGAGGCGTTCCACGAATTCTCGCCGGTGCTGCGGCGGGCGCTGCAGAACGAGCATCACTTCGACCTGGAGAAATGGGAGCAACGGCTCGCCACCCTGCTGCGGCCGTCAGAGCATCCGGACGCGGCCGAACAAGACGATCTGTTCGACCGAAAGGACCACAATGGCTGACCCGGTGATGTCCATGTCGAGCGGGACCGATCGCGGATGGTTCGGCCATCCGCGCGGGCTCTCGACCTGCTTTTTCACCGAGATGTGGGAGCGGTTCAGCTTCTACGGGCTCCGCGCGCTCCTCGTGCTCTACATGACTGCGTCCGTGGCCAACGGTGGACTCGCGTTCACCTCCGAGAAGGCCTCAGGGATCGTGGGGTGGTACGGTTTCGGCGTGTACGCGGCGGCCATCCCGGGCGGGTGGATCGCCGATCGCTTTCTGGGACAGTATCGCAGCGTGTTCGTCGGCGGGGTGATAATCGCCTTGGGCCATTTCAGCATGGCGATCCCCATCGAGGCGACGTTTTTCCTTGGGCTTTGCCTGATCGTTATCGGAACCGGACTCCTCAAGCCCAACATCAGCACGATGGTGGGCGGGCTGTACGACAAAGACGACGCGCGCCGCGACGCCGGATTCTCAATCTTCTACATGGGTATCAACCTCGGCGCGTTCATCGCGCCGTTCATCGTCGGGACGCTCGGCCAGAGAGTCGACTGGCATGTCGGGTTCGCATGCGCCGGCGTTGGGATGGTCGCCGGACTCATTCAGTACGTCCTTGGCCGGCCGCGTCTTGTGCCGGCTCTGCAGCGGCTCGGACAAACCGAACAGGGCGCGGCGCCCGCCACGTCCGCCGAGCCGTGGTGGCGGTTCACTCGCGATGAGTGGAACCGCGTCGCGGCCATCGCTGTGCTCTTCGTGTTCTCATCGATCTTTTGGGGAGCATTCGAGCAGGCGGCGTCGAGTCTCAACCTGTTCGCCGACCGGCTCACGCACAATCGCGCTTTCGGGTTCGACTTCCCGTCGACCTGGTATCAGTCGTTGAACTCGATGTTCATGATCTTCGGCATGGCGCCTCTGCTGGCGTGGCTCTGGATCCGCCTCGGCCCGCGGCAGCCCTCGAGTCCGGTCAAGTTCGCACTCGGACTGATCTTCGTGGGACTGGGCTTCGCGCTGATCGTGCCGGCGGCGAAAATCGCGCAACAGCAGGGAGTGCTCGTGAGTCCGTTGTGGCTGGTCGGGCTCTACTTCCTCCACACGATCGGCGAGCTGTGCCTGAGCCCCGTCGGCCTCTCGATCGTCACGAAGCTCGCCCCGAAGCGCATCGCGGGCTCGATGATGGGAGTGTGGTTCCTGTCGATTGCGACGGGGAACAAGCTGGCCGGATTTGCGGGCGGTTTCTTCGATCGGTTCCCGCTGCCGACACTGTTTGGCGCTGTGGCGCTCACGACCTTTGTGGCGGCCGCGATTCTCCTGCTCTTAACGCGGCCGATTCAGCGGCTCATGGGAGGGGTCCGCTAGGTCGAGCCAGATCCCTTGTTCGTTGACCCCGGGCGCAGGCCCGTGGTATATCCAAACTGATGGGACCTGCTCAAATCACATAACCAAATTCCTGCATTACGGCCGTAGCCAGGTGATGTCGCCCATCTCTCCCACCGCCCGAACCTTCAGTCCGTCCGAGTCGCTGCTCACTCCCACGGCCACGATCGACTTCGGCGCGCTGTTCCACAGGCGGCGATAGTCGCTGAACGGATCGCGGCGCTCCTCGTGCCAGGAGCCATCCGCGTCTTCGGCGCGCTGCAACACCACGACCATGCGGTTGCGTCCCGCCCAGCTCGCAAAACTCTCGCCGCGGCCCTCGCGATTTCCCCAGGCGTACGCGATCGTGCGGCCGTCGCGAAACGTGATCACGACGCGGATCGGACTGTCGTCGCCCGCCCGCTTCTTGAGATCCGCGGCGTGCAGCGGCGTGCCGGCGCGCCAGCGCCACGTCAGCGTCCCGTGCTGAACCGACTGCGGAGCAAGAATGGGACTGCCGAGCCGGTAGGTCGCCGTGGCGCCCTGACTCATGGCGGTGACGCGCAACGTGTGCAGGCGCGTGACTTCGTACGCGGGCGGATCGACGCCCTGCATCCGACTCAGCTTCCACCCCGAGGGCAGCCCGGCCCCGGCCGGCAGGATCGCGAGGTTCGTGAGGGTTTGCGCCAGCACCAGGAGCCCCGCGGTGGTCACATCGGCTCCTCGGCGTAGTGACAGGCTGCGAGGTGGCCGGCCGCGACAGGGCGGAGCGCCGGCGCCTCGGTGCGGCAGCGCGCCGATTTCTGGGGATGCGGGCAGCGCGGATGGAACGGGCAACCGGAGGGCGGATGGGCGGGCGATGGGATATCGCCGGACAGCACGATCCGGCGCTTGGTCGCGCGAGGGTTCGGCTCCGGCACGGCCGACAACAGCGCGCGCGAGTACGGATGCCGGGGCTGCGCATAGATCCCCGCCGCGGGTGCCCGCTCGACGATCTTGCCGAGGTACATCACGGCGACGTCATCGGCGATGTGGCGCACGACGGCGAGGTCGTGCGCGATGAACAGGTACGTCAGCCGGCGCTTGGCCTGCAGGTCGGCCAGCAGATTGAGCACCTGCGCCTGTACCGATACGTCGAGCGCGCTCACCGGCTCGTCACAGACCACGAACTGCGGCTCTACCGAGAGCGCGCGCGCGATACCCACCCGCTGCCGCTGGCCGCCGGACAGCTCGTGGGGGTAACGCTTCGCGAAGGCCGCGTCGAGTCCCACCTCGTCGAGCAGGGCGGAGACGGCGCCTTTCAGGCCGTGAATTTCGAGCGGCTCCCGCAGGGTCTCTTCGACCGTCATGCGGGGGTTGAGCGAGCTGTAGGGATCCTGAAAGACGATCTGCATCCGCCGCCTGAGCGCGCGAAGCCGCGTGGCGTCGAGCCCGAACACGTCGTTGCCTTCGAACAGCACCATTCCTGAGGTCGGCTCCTGCAGTCGGAGCATGGTCCGCCCGACGGTCGTCTTCCCGGAGCCCGACTCGCCGACCAGTCCGAGCGTCTTGCCCGAGGTGATCTCGAAACTCACGCCATCCACCGCGCGCACCGACGCCCGCGCGGGTCCAAGGCCGAGCCAGCGGCGCTCGCCGGCGTAGTGCTTCACCAGGTCACGGACGCTGACTAAGGGGGCCAGGGGCTCGGGCCTGGGGGCTGGGGGGTGATTCGTCATCTTGGCGTCTGCCTATGCTCAGGCTCCGACACGAGCCAGCAGCGCGCGGTGTGCCCTGGGGTCCCCGTTTCGAGGAGCGGCGGTTCCTCCGCGGCGCATTTCGCCCACGCGTACGGACAGCGCGGATGAAAGCGGCAGCCCGGCGGCCAGGCCGTCGCGGCCGGCACCTGGCCCGGAATCGCGTGCAAGCGTGACCGGGGCGCGTCGATGCGTGGCACCGCGGCGAGCAGCCCCTCGGTGTAGGGATGCGTCGGGTGGTCGAACAGCGCGTCGGTCGCTGCGGTCTCCACGACTCGCCCGGCATACATGACGACCACGCGATCGGCATGTCCGGCAACCACGCCGAGGTCGTGCGTGATCAACACCACGGCCATCCCCAGCTCGCTCTGCAGGCGGTCGAGCAGCTCGAGGATCTGCGCCTGGATCGTCACGTCGAGCGCGGTCGTCGGCTCGTCCGCAATCAGCACCTTGGGATGACAGATGAGCGCCATCGCGATCATGACGCGCTGGCGCATGCCGCCGGAGAGCTCATGGGGATAGGCATCGACCCGTTCCGCGGGGTCCGGGATGCCGACCAGCCGCAGCATCTCGATCGACCGCGCCCGGGCGGCGCTCCGTGACAGGTGCTGATGAATGATCGCGGCTTCGGCGATCTGATCCCCGACGGTGAAGACGGGGTTCAAGGAGGTCATCGGCTCCTGAAAGATCATGGCGATCTGGTTGCCGCGCACCGCGCGCAGCTCGGGCGCGGGGAGGGCCAGCAGATTGCGGCCCTCGAACTCGATCAGGCTGCCGGGGAGAATGTGGCCGGGAGGCTCCGGCACGAGGCGGAGAATCGAGAGCGAGGTGACGGTCTTGCCGCACCCCGATTCGCCGACGATGCCCAACGTCTCGCCGGGGTAGAGGTCGAACGAGACGTCGTCGACGGCCCGTGCCGTTCCTTTGCCTTGCTCGGTGACGAAGTAGGTCTTGAGACCCGAGACGCGCAGCAACACTGCCGGTAGCGGTGCCGTCACGGGGCGTCCGCGCGCGGATCGAGCGCGTCCCGCACGCCGTCAGCGACTGCGTTCAAGGACATCACGACCAGGGATATAGCGAGTCCCGGAAAGAGTGTCGACCACGGCGCGGTGTAGATGCTCGACGCGTTGTCCGCAATCATGTTGCCCCAGGTCGGGTCCGGCGGCTTGATGCCGATCCCGAGGAAGGACAGCGACGCTTCGAGCAACAGCACGTTCCCGACGCCCAGCGCGGCGGACACGATGATCGGGGCGGCGGCGTTCGGCAGAACGTGGCGAAAGATAATGCGGCCGGTGCCGGCGCCGAGGGCGCGCGCTGCCACCACGAAATCCCGCTGCCGGAGCGAGAGGACCTCGGCGCGCACCAGCCGGCTGGTGCCGAACCACGAGGTCAACCCGATGGCGAGGACGAGCGCCGCGAACGGCAGCCCGTCCCACAACGCCACCGCCATCAGGAGGATGAAGATCCGGGGCAGGGCCAGGCCGACGTCCACCCCGCGCATCAGCACGGCATCGATCCAGCGCTGGTAATAGCCGGCGAGGGCGCCGACGAGCGTTCCCACCGAGACGGCGAGGAGCGCTCCCAGCGCGCCGATGCCGAGCGACACGCGCGCGCCGTAGACCGTACGGCTCCACACGTCTCGGCTCAGCACGTCGGTCCCGAAGAGGAATGTCCAGGAAGGCGCCTGGTTCTTGAGGTGCACGATGTCGAGCTGCCGGTTCGGATCGAAGGGTGCAATGAGGGGTGCTGCCAGCGCCGCGAGCGTCAGAAACGCGAGGATCCCGAGCCCCCACGACGTCGTGCGGTGGCGAAAAAAGCGGCGCCAGCGCTCCTGGCGGATGGCGCGGTGGCGCAGGACCCGCACGAGCTCGGCGGCCGCCACCAGCGCGATGAACAGGGCAAACCAATTGCCGAGCGTCATGCGGTGAGGGCCTCGACCTCGGCACCGGCGCGGACGCGCAACCGCGGATCCGCCAACCCCAACAGAATGTCGGCGACCAGATTGCCGCCGACCACCATGGTGCTCGCGAGCAGTGCGGTCGCCGTCACGAGTGAGTAATCGCGCGTCAGGATCGCTTCGAACGCGAGGCGCCCCATGCCGGGCCAGGCGAAGATCGTTTCGATGAGGACGGCGCCGGTGAGCAGAAATGGGAACGCCAGGCCGAAGCGCGTAATAAAGGAAAGCAGGGCGTTGCGAAGCTGATGCCGCCACACGACGCGCCGTTCGGGCACGCCCTTGGCGCGCGCCGTCCGCACGTAGTCCTGTGTCGCCACATCCAGCATGGCGGCGCGCTGAAAGCGCGCGGTGCCCGCGGCCCCGACCAGACCGAGTGTGGCCGCCGGCAAGACCAGGTGCCAGAGGCGATCCTTCACGCAGTACAGCGAATCCACGACCGGACAGAGGACCGGGTCGCTCGCGCCGCCCACCGGAAACCACCCCAGCTTCTCGCCGAAGATCAGGAGCAGGAGGAGTGCCAGCCAAAAGGTGGGCAGCGAATAGATGAACAGGGTCGCGTTGCCGATGATCACGTCGGGCAGGCGATTCACCCGGCCCGCCTGATAGATGCCGAGCGCAAGCCCGAGCAGAAAATCGAGCAGCAGCGCGGCGCCGGCGAGCTGCAGCGTGAAGGGGATGGTCTCCGCGATGGCGTCGGCGACCGGGCGCCGCAGCGAGAACGAGTAGCCGAGATTGCCGCGGGCCAGCTCGGTGATGTAGCGCCAGTACTGTTCCGGGATGGATTGGTCGAGCCCGAATTGCCGGTTCAGCTGAGCGCACACCACCGGATCCGCGTCTTCGGTCTGCCCCGCGCATGGCTTTCCGGGCGCGGCGTGAATCAGAATGAAGACGAACGTGACGACGGCGAAGATGATCGCGACGGACGCGACGAGGCGCCGCAGGAGCCACGCCGCCCCCATCACTTAACGCTCCACGCGGTCTCGATCGATCATCCGGTCAGGCGGAATGCGCCAGGTGCGCAGCAGCGCGGCCCAGGAGTCGGGACGGAACTGCACGTTCTCGACGCGCTGGTGTACGGCGCCGACGTTGTCGAGGGCATAGAGGAAGACGGCCGGTGCGTCCGCGTTCAACGTTTCCATCGCACGGCGCCACAGCGCCCGGGCTTGATCGCGCGACGTGGCCGTGACGGCGCGATCGACGAGTTGTTCGAACTCGGCGCTGTAGTAGCGGCCGAAATTCGAGCCGCCGAACCCGGCACGCGTCCAGCTCTGCGCAATCCCCGAGCTCGGCGACGGGTCATTTTGCCGCGACAGAATGACGGTGTCGAACTTGCCGGTGGCCGCACGCTGGTTGACCACCGAGGGCTCCAGCTCGTCGATCTCGACATGCACGCCGAGCGCGTGGAACTGCTCCTGCAACAGCCGCGCATATTGGCGCCGGAGCACGCTCGAGGTCGGTACGAGAATGTGGAACGCGAGCGGCTGGCCATCCTTGTCGCGGATTCCATCGCCGTCGTGATCGCGCCACCCCTGGCCGTTGAGGATGCGGGCAGCCAACGCGCTGTCGTAGGGCAGCTGCCGGATGTCGGGGTCCCAAATGCCGAGCAGCTCCGACATCGGGCCGGGAGGCACTCTGCCGAGGTCGCCCAGGGCGCTCTTCACGAGACTGGCGCGATCCAGCGCCATGGAGAGGGCGCGCCGCAGGGTGCGATCGGCGAAGATCGGATGCGGCTTCGTCGTGTCGTCGCTCGCGCGCAGGTTGAAGCAGAGGTACGTATAGGTGCTTCCCCGGAAGGGGTAGATGGACAGCTGCTGGGCCGCGCGGGCCCGCGCCACGTTGTCCGGCGTCACCAGTTGCTCGCGCACGTCCGCCTCACCCGCGATGACCTGCTGGACCGCCACCTGCAGGTTCGGGGTGATCCGCCAGATGAGCCGCCGGATGCCCGGCCGGCCGAGAAAGAACGTCGAATCGGCCACGAGTTCGATGGATTGGGCCGCCTGCCACCGCACAAAACGATACGGCCCGTCACCCACGGGTTGCCTGCCGAACGGCGCGGTCTTCCACTGGTCCCGCGGCACGCCGCGCAGCAGATGCGCCGGCAGGATCCGCATGTGGTAGACGGCGTCGTAAAACATCTCCGGGTATTTCTCCTTGAACCGAAAGACGGTCGTGAGCGAATCGCGCTGTGTGACGCTCGCGATCCGATGGAGCTTGGGACGATACGG
>DATLXS010000161.1:0-2705 GCA_035575675.1 Gemmatimonadales bacterium | reverse complement strand
CAGGCCAAGTGTTATCGCCGTTCTTACTTTCCGAGCCCGATCTGGTTCATGAAGTCCTGGTTGTCCCAGCTCAGCCACTCATGATCCATCGTGCCACCTTTCCAGTGGCCGAGGGTCACCATGCCGAGCGCAAAGCGTTTGCCCGTGGGCGCGACCGATTTGCCATCGAGCGTCGGCATCGGCTTGGTGAAGGTGCCCGTCATGACACCGGTGACCGCCGTCCATGTGCCGGAGCCAAAGCGAATGGGATGCGTCTTAATCTTGATGTCGGGGGCAAAGACGAACAGCGCCTTCAGGTCCTCGATGTGCTTTTCGATGCCCTTGGTCTCATGCCCGTCGGGCCACGTCACCACGATGTCAGCGGCGTGACTTTCCTTGAGGCGATTCCATTTCTGATTGCTGAACACGTCGAAATCGAGGGTGTCGAAGACCTTGAGGTTTTTCTCGACCGCCGGGTTTTGCTTCTCGTGCTGAGGAGGCGGCGTGGGCGGATTCTCCCAAGCCGACTGGGCATTCGCTGTTAGGCTGCCGCCCGTCAACAGCATCAGCGACAAGGGTGTCAAGGCAACGTGTTTTCTTGCCATGAACTTCTCTTCTTTCGCCCGCCATCAGCTTTCAAGCGGGCATCACAGCTGCTTGAGGCGCGCACTGCGCCTCAAGCAGCAGAACGATCGCCCACTCTGGTGTCATCCTACTGTTTGTCGTAAACCGCTACGTTGTCGTACGGGCCTTTAGCGTCCATCCCCTTAGCCGACAGTGTCATGACCTTGCCGTCTGCGGAGACTGTGCGGGTCCCCGTCCCCAACACCTTTCCCGCCTTCTTCACCGTGTTCTTGACGGTGTTGGCGTCGACCCGATGCAACGACAGCATGTCGATGTCGGGCGAACCTGTGACGGGGTACTCTTTGCCGTCATATTTGAAGGTCGAATGCCAGGATATCGGTGATCCGTCCGCAGCGACTCCTTTGACCGTGAGAGCCACGCCCTGCGCAGTCTGCGCATACGTTCGCGTCACAGACTTGGCAGCCGGACCGGGGCTGAATTTGGACTTCGCCACATTCAGCGTCCAGGTGCCGATGATCGGATCCGGCGCGTCAGCGGCCAAGGCGACGGCAACAGTAAGAAAAAGCACTCGTAGAATTGTCTTCACGGTAACCCCCTACTTAGAATTTGTTCGACTTGATTGGTTTGCGACCGACACGGTGAGAGGTTCTCTACGCCGATCGGGCGGTGAGTATGCGCTTAGGGCCCCCCTGGCTCAACGATTGGTCGGCGCGCGGTGGAAGCGCCGCCTGCCGTGGCCACAGCGGCGCAGGCGTTGAGCCGAACATGAGGCTGAACCCCACGCTTGAGCTCGGCGGTGGCACTTGGCCCTCAAACTCCGGTTCGTGATCAATGAGACCGTAACGCTCCATCGTCCGCAGCGGGCGTGACAGGTTCGACTTCGATCTGCGCCAACTCCTCGAGCGACTCAGGAATCTTCTCTGCGATCGATCAAGTGTGCTCGAGACCTCGCGGGGAAGCTGCGTTCCAATGCCGTGGAAACTTAGGGCCGACAGCGTCCCTTCGAAGGGGCTGTTCCTAATGACAGCCATCGAAAGATTGCAGCCTGTCATGTCCGGCGTTACATCACGTAGCGCGTGAACCTCGCCGAAAACCGGTACCCGCCCCTGCCAACTCAAGGCGAGGGTGCCCGGGACACGCAGTTTCGGAGTGGCCGTTCGAGTTTCGCTGAATTATCAGCGAAACTCGCGACCACGGCCTCGGCCATCGCGGCATGATTGCCGCATGTTCAGTACACGGCTCGCAAAAGTTCTCCGGGGCCGCCCCTTCACGGAGAGCGACTCCCGCTGGCAGTGCGGAAGTTCGCGGGTACCTCGCGAAGCACGGAGGTGAAGCGCAGACAGCCCCGAATATTTCAAAACTGACCGTTTATTTCACACTCGGTGTCGGCTCGGGTCGCCTATTTGATGGTGGCCAGGGGCGGAATCGAACAAATCGAACCACCGACACGCGGATTTTCAATCCGTTGTCGCTAGTTTTAGGGGCTTACAAATCAGCCACTTGCAGCGCTTGCCAGCCCTCTCCCCAGCCACACCAAGACACCAAGGCACATTCATGGGTAAGCGTCCGCTCAGGCCCGTCTTGACTTAGCCATCAATCGCTTTATGCGGCGAGCGCGCGTTGCGCGGCGAGTTCTTGAGCGACGTTCCAAGGCAGGAGCTCCTCGATGCGATTGATCGGATGCTCGGCGATGCGACCGAGGACGAGCCGCAAGTAGGCTTCCGGATCGAGGCCGTTGAGCTTGGCCGCGCCGATCAGGCTGTAGATCGCCGCGGCGCGCTCGCCGCCGCAATCCGCGCCGGCGAAGAGATAATTTTTGCGTCCCAGGGCGACAGCGCGCAACTCGCGCTCGGCGGCGTTATTGTCGATCTCGATCCGGCCGTCGTGGCAGAAGCGGCACAGCGCTTCCCAACGGGCGAGCGCGTAGTGGATGGCGCCGGCGAGCTCGGACTTCTTCGATAACTGGTGCACACTGGCTAAGAGCCAGCGCCGCAGATCGGCCAGCAACGGCGCGCTGTGCTGCTCACGCACGCGCCGTCGTGCCTCGGGCAATTGACCGCGGATCTGTTCCTCGATGGCGTAGAGCGCCCCGATGCGCTGCAGAGCCTCCTGGGCAAGCGGTGACTGCGTGGCGGTGAAGA
>DATLXS010000160.1:0-6223 GCA_035575675.1 Gemmatimonadales bacterium | reverse complement strand
CGGTTTGAAAATCCGCGTGTCGGGTTGGGCTTCTCGCTGACCATTTTGTCTTTCAACATGTTGGAATCGCTGTGCGACAGAAATCCGGTGGTCGTGACGTATCTGTGAGCGCGCGAGGGACTACATCACTACATCCGATTCATTGTGATTGTCATCGCGGACTTCGTCGCGCTGACCGTATCGGCGGCCCGGATGATCACATATTCCGGGGCCTGCGAGTTGTTCAGCGTTGCGAGCCCCTTCAGCTGAGCCCCGTCCGGGACAGCGAACTCGGCGGCGCAGTTCATCGTCGACAGGGTGACGGCGTACATGTTGAAGCGCGTGTCGATCGTCGTGATCACGCCGTTGATGACGCACCCTGTGCCGGCATCCTGAGCGAACAGCACCCCGTCGGCCGAGATCGTGAGCGCAAGCGAGCTCGGGCCGTAATTGCCGGCGATGGTCGCGAGCGACGACGCGCGGTTGTACTGACTGCTGAATGTCAGCGAGAGAGAATTGGAATACGTGTGGCCTTCGGCGGGCGGAGCCGGATCCGTGTTGATCGTGACGCCACCGTCAATTGACGTGCGCTCGACGATCTGGCCACCGAGAGTCCCGGTCCCCCAAGTGGCGCCATCGGGATAATGGGAGTTTTGCATCGCGATCGCGTCAATGTTTGCGTTGATCGCGTTCCCGTCCACGGTGAACTGCCCGACGTAGTACACGCCCCCGTTTATCGCGCCACCGGCGTTGAAGAAGAGCTCGCCGGTTTCTGCGACAAGTCCGAGCACGGGGGTCAAGGAGATCGGATCCGTTCCGACCCAGATTCCGCCTGGCGAGGCGTTGACAGGCGGAGGCGGGGGTGGAGGTGGAGGCGGACTGCTCCCGCTGCCTCCGCCGCATCCCCCTACCATCGCCAGCGCAACGAGTACCGCGCCCCGCCAGGCCGGAGCCTTCATTGCCGTCGTCGTCGACCTCTGCCGCGGCGGCGACGTATATCCGCCATGTGATGGCGTTGGCAGGCAGCGGGTTTCGGCGAGACGGTGCAGCGAAGTCCTCATCTCTTTGTCACCGGCAATTGCGGGACTTGTCGCCCAGAGTTGTTCTGTCTAATAGCTTCACATATCGAGACCATGAAAGTCCTCCTTACCGGGAGCGAACCTACCGACCCTCTATCTGCCGACCCATGTAGATCGATTCCAAGAGACTTGCGGAGCAGCGATCGGCTGTAGGGACGCTCGCGAACTAACGGCTTGTCCACTTATTGGATAGGAGTCCAGAGCCTGGAATCCCGGTACCTATCTAAGGGTGCCTGCGGGTGGCCGCGAGGCGGCCGGACGGGCACCGACCGGCGGTATCTAGTCAGGTTGCACAGAACGCGGGTCCTAGGCACATAATCCCGGGGCATCGCTGCTTGTCATTCAGAACATAGAGAAGCGCAGCGGGCGCGCTGAATCAATGGCGCAAGGGGGGTGTCTGCTTGGCTGAGGCCGCTGAGCGCTGCGTCACGGCGAGCAGATCCCCGTGTCCGGGGTGCCTGTGGAGCGTCCGGGACGTCCACGGTCTTCCAAACACGCGCTCCCGAATTTTCCTTCAGCCTGAACTACCCGAATCCGGGGCTGGACACTCTTTATATTGTAGGGGCTTACCGTGCCCCCGCCGGCGGCCGGCCTGATGGGCGCCGGTACGCGGCCCTGGGTGGAGCGGCTCTTCCGGGAGCATGGGAGTGTCCTGGAGGCCTTCCTGTACCGGCGTACCGGAAGTCACGCGGATGCCATTGAGCTCGCTCAGGAAACGTACGTCCGGATGCTGCAGATCAAAGACATGGATGCCATCCGCAACCCGAAGGCCTACATGTTCCGCGTGGGCGCCAATCTCGCCACCGAGCACGCCACCAGGCAGGGCCGGGCTACCCTGGACATCAGCGATCCGGTGCTCGAGGCCGAGCTCTCGCACGACCCGAGCTTCGCGGACCAGATCGATCATGCAGACAGCGCCGCCCGGGTGCGCGAGGCGCTGGCGGAGCTGCCCGCCAAGTGCCGCGCCGCCTTTTATCTGCAGCACGGACATGGCATGAGCTACTTGGAAATTGCGCAGCACCTGGGTGTTTCCACGCACATGGTGAAGAAGTATCTGAGTCAGGCGATTCTGCATTGCCGCCGCCGCCTGGGACCGGAGTGGCGATGAGCGCAGGCGTCGATCGGGAGCGGGAGATGATCGCCGAGCAGGCGGCCGAGTGGTTCGTGGCCAATCGTGAGCCTCTCGATTCCGCCCAGCGCGCCGCGTTCGGCGAATGGTTGCGACGCTCGCCTCGGCATGAGGAGGAATATCTCGGGCTGCTGCGCCTCTCGCGCCGCCTGCAAAGCGCGCTCGGCGAGCCCCCCTCCCTCGAGGCGCTACTCGAGGAAGTGCGGTCCGAGGAGGCGACCAATGTGAGTCCGATCGCCGCGCGCAGGCGCGTCCTGCCCGCGACGCTCTCGCGGCGCCCCTGGCTATATGCCGCGGCCGCCGCAGGCGTTGCGTGCGTGGGCCTTCTGATGCTCTGGGGGATTGTCATCCGCCGCGCGCCGCAGACCGCGCAGGCCCTGACCGAACACTATTTCACGCGTCACGGTCAGCAGCTCACGCAACCGCTCGCGGACGGCTCACTGCTGCATCTCGACACCGACTCTGCGGTCAACGTTCGTTACGAGCGCCGCCTGCGCCAGGTCGAGATCGAGCGCGGTCAGGTCGTCTTTGCCGTCGCCCACGATCCGGCTCGCCCGTTCCGAGTGACTGCCGGCTCGGCGCAGGTCATCGCCGTGGGTACTGAGTTCGACGTATACCTGCAGGGCGAGGTCACCCTGGTGACGGTGGTCGAGGGCCGCGTCGCGGTCGGACCCTCGGGCGGTGCCGGCACGGCTGCCACGGGTACCAGGGTGCCCATGCAGGTGGATGCCGGCCAGCAGGTACGGGTGGTTCGCGGCGAGCTCCCGGCGCGGCCCTCGCAGGTCGATTCGCGCTACGTGACGGCGTGGCTGCATCGCCAGATCGTCTTCGAGCACGAGGCGCTGTCGGTCGTGGCCGCTGAATTCAACCGCTACAGCCCGTCGCCGATCGTGATCGAGAGCCCGGCGCTGCGCACCCTGGCGGTCAGCGGCGTGTTCAACGTGGACGATACCGAGTCCTTCGTCGCCTTCCTGCGCAGCCTGAAGGGCGTCGGGGTCGAAGTCACTCCTACCCGTATCCGAGTGTTCAAGCTCTAGATGCGCTCCCTCCTGCCGGGTGCCGCGGTGCCGTGGGCGCTCGTGTGGGTGCTCGCCGCGGCTCCCGTGGCGGGGGCACCGGCTGGCGCGACGTTGAGCATCGACATTCCGCCGCAGAGTCTGGGCGCGGCACTCGAGGCCTTCGGCGAGAGCACCGGGCTGTCGGTACACTGGCCGCCGGAGACGGACACGCTGCAGTCACCGGGCGCGCGGGCGGGCCTCTCGCTCGAGAAAGCGCTGCAACAGCTGCTGCGGGGCACGGGTCTGACCTTCGAGTTTCCGACCGAGCGCTCGGTGCGGATCCATCCGCAGAGCGAGGGCGCTGCGCCCGCAAGGTCGGAGCCGGCTGCGTCCGCTGAGCCGGTGCTTCCGGAGCTCGTCATCACGAGCCCGCGCTGGGAAGAGCGGGTCGTCCGCACGCCCATTGATCTGGTGGTCTGGACCGGCGAGGAGATGGGAGTCGCCGGCATCAAGGGCATCGCCGACATCGGCGCACGCACCCCGGGTGTGGCTTTCGATTTCTTCTCCACCGTCGGCAGCGGCGTTTACACCAACATCATCATTCGCGGCGTGACGGACCGGCACGGCAGCGCCACCGGGATCTTCTTCGACGACATTCCCCTGCCGTCCGCGCGCAGCAACACCTTTGGGCGCGCACTCCCGCCGAGCTTCGACCTGCGCAGCATCGAGGTCCTGCGCGGCCCCCAGGGGACGCTCCTCGGTGCGGATACGCAGGGCGGAGCGGTGCGCTTCGTGCCCAATCAGCCGAGCCTCACCGCCTACACCGCGCTCGCCCATGCCGAATGGGCGACGACGGAGCGGGGCGAGCCCAGCTACGAGGCGGGGGCGGCAGCGGGAGGACCCCTGGTGCGGGATGTCCTCGGCTTTCGCTTCAGTGCCTGGCGACGCTCGGAGGGCGGCTACGTCAACCGGGTCGATCCGACCACGCTCACGCACGCGGTCGTGGACGGCAACGCCAATCGCGACACGAGCGAGAGCGTGCGCGGCGTCCTGACCTACGCGCCCGTCCCGGACTCGTCGCTGACGATTACTCCTTCGGTCAATTACGTCTCCAGCAGTGCGCGCGACTCACCGTCCTTCTTCACCTATCTGTCGGATCCCGGAGCGGGGAGCCTCAATAACGGGAGCCTGCTGCGTCAGCCATTCGACGACCGCTACTCCGTCGGTTCGTTGCGGGTCATCGGCGATACCGTCCTCGGCCAGCTCGACAGCCGCACCTCCTACTACCACCGCGCCGGCGATCTGGTGGTGGACGATACCGAGTCGGTGAAGTGGGGAGGCCGGAATGGCCTCGGCTGGGGCAGTTCCCTGGGGCCTGCGTATCCCGTCAGCTACGCCAACGCCGTGACGACCGATACCGCACTGCGCCAGAGCGTCCTCTCCCAGGAGCTGCGGCTCAGTACGCGCGATCTGACCTGGGGCGTTTCCTATTACAGAACCCAGGATACCGAGCGGTATCACGTGGTAGGCGCGAGCATCCCGCGGTTCAACGGCGCGTCGCTCGACGCCAGCAACGCGACGACCACGGTGCAGACCCGGTTCGCGGGCTTTGCGGAGATATCGAAGAGGATCTTCCCGCATTTCACCGCGGGCGCAGGGCTGCGCGTCGAGCACGAGAAGTACGACGCGGCGGAGGATGAGTCCGCGCAGACGGAGCTGGCCCCTTACGGGATTGCTCAGCCGTCACCCCCGCTACACGCGAACGGACACGAGACGATCTTGGCGCCGAAGCTGACGCTCCTCTACCAGTCCGGCAGACACGACCGCTACTACCTGCTCGCCGCCAGGGGCTTCGCGCCGGCCGGGGTTGACGCGGCGCTCCCGACCTGCTTTGAGGACCTCTCGGCCTATCCGAGCGACAGCCTGTGGAGCTATGAGCTCGGGGCGAACCTGTGGTTCCTCGAGGGGCGCATGAGTGTGGGCACGTCCGTGTTCGAGGCGCGCTGGAACAACGGCCCGGGGCTCACAAGCAACTGCCTCGTGACCCATATCCCAGGGCCGGCGGTGAGCCGCGGCTTCACCTTCAAGGCTCTCGAGGCCGCCGGGCGGTTCCTGCTGCGGCTCGAAGTCTCGTATATCGACGCGCACTACACCGGGACCCAGAGCGTCAACGGCCGGGTGATCGTGAATGCCGGGGATGCGCTCGGAACCCCACCGCTCGTCGCCTCACCCTGGGACGTGCTCGGCTCCCTGGAGAAGAGCTTCACGATCGGCGCGGGTGCGCAGGCGACGCTGCGCGCCGAGGACGCCTTTCATGGCCACAACCCCGGGCCCTTCTACACCGCTATCGTCCAGCCTTCCGCCTTCAGCCCGAACTTCTACTCGCCCGCGCTCGGGGGCGATCCAGCGACCAATCTCCTCAACCTGCGCGCGACGCTCAGCATTGGCGCGCCCAACCCGCTGCCGGCGCTGTGCCGCTGCAGCGCGGGTGAGCCGGCGAGCTTCGATCTCGCGCTCTATCTCAATAACGCCTTCGATGCGCAACCGACGCTTCTCAAGCGCAACAAGGGAGCCGACGTTAACACCTTGTACTACGCCACGACCTTCAGGCCGCGGACAGTGGGGCTTGCCGGAACCTGGCGGTTCTAGATCAGGTGCACCAGCAGTAGAGGCCATAGGCCGTCCAGCCGAGCGCCGCCCCGGGCGGCAGCTCGACCAGGTAGTGCTGCTTGGTGAAGAGGCAGGACAGCCCACCAGCACCGGAAAGGCGAAGGCGGCGAGGCCGAAGTGTCCCTGCAGGTGCAGCGCCGTGAGCGTGGCGACCGACACGTGCATGCTGGGGAAGCTGTTGGAGCGCGCATCGAAGCGCTGCACGAGGGCGAGCAGCACGCTCTCGCGACTTTTCCGCAGATTGAAGATGAGCGCCGCCGGGGACGTGCCGCTCTTCGAAGGATTCGGCGGGGTGCAGCTCGCGCAGATGGCGGTTGCGTCGTGAGTGCGGTGCCAAAAGAAGCCGCCGTCGTCATCCTGACAACGGC
>DATLXS010000159.1:0-4400 GCA_035575675.1 Gemmatimonadales bacterium | reverse complement strand
CCCAGAGGGTGGCCAGCGAGAGGGGCTTGAGGAGGAAGCGCTCGGAGTCGACGAAGAGCGCCATAGTGCGGGGCTCCGGCAGCGGCTCCGAGCTGATGAGTACGAACCTGCCCCGTAGTTCCGGCCGTAGCGCGAGTGCGTTCTCCCAGAGCCACACACCGCCGCGCCCTGGCATGTTTACATCGCTAATGACGACGTCGAACGATCGACGGCGGACGGCGTCCAACCCCTGGAGGCCGTTGGCCGCGCTGACGATCTGCCACCCTCTGCGCTCCAAGTAGCGAGCAACCGCCGACCGAAGCGCGACGTTATCCTCTACGACCAGGGCAACCAGCATCGATGTCGCACCCCAACTTGTGGTGTTGCTTGACTGCGTTGCGTGCCGCCGCTATCTTCGTGTAGCAGTTGGACTTTGGGACTCGCGAGGCGTTGCCGCAATGATCCATCAGGGCTCAAGAACGGTGGGTGTGGGTCTAGATCCACCCCCCGGCGGCTGGATCCCGGCATGATTCCTTCGGTGCCGAGCACGTCCTTCCCACCGTCGCTAGCAGATCCCCTCGATGCCTCTGGCCGCATGCACCGCGAAGGCCCCAAACCGATGACGCGCGCTCTCATTGCCGGGCGCTCCCGGGTCCATCGTGACGCGCTCGCTACGGTCCTCGCGCAAAGTGACCGGGTGCGCGTGGTGGGAACGGCGTCGGATCGCGCAGAGGTCCTGGCGCGCCTCGATGCTGACCGCCCCGACATCGTGCTGATCGACGTCACGATGTTCGACGCTGCGAGAACAGTGGCTGACATCAAGGCTCGCACGCCGGGCGTTCAGGTGGTGGCCATCACTCTCGGTGAGACCGAGGCCGAGGTCGTCGAGCTGGCCGAGGCAGGGGTTGCTGGCTATGTGCTGGCGGACGGCTCGATCGAGGATATGCTCGTCGCCGTGGAAAGCGCCGTGCGGAGAGAGCTCTATTGCCCGCCGCGCGTGGCATTCACGCTACTCCGCCGGGTCGGAGCGCTGGCCGCCCAAATCAAGGCAGAGGAGAGAGCAGAGGGCCCCCTGTCCACACTCACGCAGCGGGAATGGGAAGTTCTTCAGCTAGTCGATCAGGGGATGTCCAACAAAGAGATCGCCGGTCATCAGGGCATCGAGCTAGCGACGGTCAAGAACCATGTGCACAACATTCTCAACAAGCTGCATGTGCACAAGCGCATAAGCGCAGCGAACTGGTACCGGCGGGGCGGGTTCCACCTCAAGCTCGAAGGTTAGGTGGCCGCATGCGCTCGCCCGCGCGCGGCTTCCCTTAGGTTTCGTCGGCTTCTAGCTTTCGGAGCCTCGGGGCGTAGCGCAGCCCGGTTAGCGCGCCTGGTTCGGGACCAGGAGGTCGGTGGTTCAAATCCACTCGCCCCGACTCGTCGTGACAGGGTCCGTTCTGGACACATGGGTGACAGTTTATTCCGAGGACATAGGTAACACTTTCGGGCCGAAAGGGATTCTCGATCGGTTCGAGGCGACAGGTCTCGTCGCACCCGACTCGAATGAAGCCATCGGTGCCCTGCTCCAGCGCTATCCCGATCTTGGACTCGGCAAGGCGCTCGCCCCGGATGCGGCGGGTTTCCTCTACATCGACGCGGCGAAGTATCCCGAGGTGTTCGCCAACGGCTTGCCGCCGACTCAGGCGCGCGCGTTCGCGACGGCGCAGAAGCCGATCGCTGGCAGCGCGCTCGGCGAGCCACTCACCGTCGCGCCGGCCTGGAAGACCGTGCCGTCGTGGTACGTCGTCGCGACGCAGGATCGCGCAATCAATCCGGAGCTCGAGCGCTTCATGGCGAAGCGGATGCATGCGCGCGTGACCGAACTGCCCGCTGGGCATCTCGTGTTCATCGCGCGGGCGCAGGACATCGCCCGGATCATCGAGAGCGCGAGCCAATAGCATGCCCATGATCGACGTGTACGCCCCGGCCGGTCACGCGCATACGAATGAGGAGCTTGTTGCCGCTGCAAGAACTCAACTCGGCAAGCAGTAATGCCTCCTAAACGGTGCTCCTGGGCCAGCGTGGATGGTCCGCTGCTGCTCCAATATCACGATGACGAATGGGGTGTCCCCGTTCATAGTGACCGCAAACATTTCGAGGTCCTCGTCCTCTCAGGAGCACAGGCCGGATTGAGCTGGCCGCTCGTGCTGAAAAAGCGAGAAGGGTATCGCCGCGCGTTCGCTAACTTCGATCCGGAGAAAGTCGCTCTCTACTTCGAAAGGCGAATCCAAAGTCTTACATCTGATCCGGAGATCATTCGCAACCGGATGAAGATCGACGCCGCAGTGCGCAACGCTCGCGCATTTCTCAAAATCCAGGAAGAGTTCGGAGACTTTGACTCCTACTGCTGGCGCATTGTCGGCGGGCGGCCCAAGCTCAACCATTGGAAGGCTACGCGGCAGATTCCAGCGACGTCGCCCGAATCCGTCGCATTCAGTAAGGACCTCAAACACCGGGGATTCAGCTTCGTCGGCCCCACGGTCGTGTATGCGTACATGCAGGCGGTTGGAATGGTAAACGATCACCTCGTCGATTGTTTCCGTTATCGGGAGATCTCCTCGCGCCTGCGGCGCTCAGGATGACGGCGTATCCAGCGTGCACATCTATCTCGATCCCGACTACACGGGAGAGGATCAAGCACGATTTCGATGGGGTAAGACTCGTCACTGGTGACGCTGTCAAGCCGAAGTGAGGCTGAATTCGAATCGCAGCCGAATGGCGACACTGCCAGGCCATGGTGGTCCTTCTCAAGGCAGCTAGATTCCAACTGCAAGGATTCCAATGGCCACCTCGACAGTCCCCGTCCCCTCCCAGCTCCAGACCGAGTCTCGGACGAGCGAGGCTTTTCCCGAGCTGACGCCAGCGCAACTCGCCCGCGTCGAGCCGCACGGGCGTCGCCGCCGGCTCGCGCAAGGCGAGGTTGTCGGCGAGCCCGGCCAGCCCGTGACCAAGATTTACGTGGTCCTCTCGGGGCAGCTCGATGCCCTCACTCCGCTCCAAGCCTCGACCGCGAACATGCCGAGGTTCACACCGGGCATGTTCACCGGCGAGCGCTCGATCCTGTCGGGCGGCCGCTTTCTCGGGCGGATCTCCGCTACCGTGCCCACCGAGGTGATCGAAGTCGAGCGCGACGAGTTGCTCAAGCTGATCCAGACCGACACCGAGCTGAGTGACATCTTTCTGCGCGCCTTCATCCTGCGCCGTCTACAATTGATCGACCGCGGCTACGGCGACGTGGTCGTGCTGGGGTCGCAGCATTGCTCGGGGACGCTGCACATCCGCGAGTTTCTCACCCGCAATGGGCATCCGTACACCCAGCGCGACCTGGACACCGATGCGGAGAGTCAGGAGCTGCTGGACCGATTCAACCTGACGCCGGAAGACGTGCCGGTAGTGATCTGCCGCGGCAAGAACGTGCTCAAGAATCCCACGATTCAGCAGCTCGCGAATTGCCTGGGCCTGAATCCCACGCTCGATCGCACGCAAATCTGGGACGTCGTGATTATCGGAGCGGGCCCCGCGGGGCTCGGGGCGGGGGTATACGCGGCGTCGGAAGGACTGAACGCCGTCATCATCGAAGCGAACGCGCCGGGCGGTCAAGCCGGCACCAGCTCCAGGATCGAGAACTACCTCGGCTTCCCGCTCGGCATCTCGGGTCAGGAGCTGGCCGCGCGCGCCTACGATCAGGCACAGAAATTCGGCGCCCGGATGTTGATCGCCAAGACGGCGGTGCGGCTCGATTGCAGCCGCAAGCCCTACCGCGTGCTGCTCGATGCCGGCGACGGTGAGGCTCTGCTGACGCGCAGCATCATTATCGCCACCGGCGTCGAATACCGAAAGCTGGCGATCGAGACCTTGCGGCGGTTCGAGAACGCGGGCGTTTATTACGCGGCGACGCAGATGGAGCGGCGGATGTGCGCCGAGGAGGAGGTCGCGGTCGTCGGCGGCGCCAACTCCGCTGGCCAGGCCGCCGTGTTCCTCGCGGAGACCGCGAAACGCGTGCACATGGTGATTCGCTCGGACGCCCTCTCGGACACCATGTCCCGGTATCTGATCAGCCGCATCGATGCGCATCCCCGCATCGAGCAGCACACCCAGACCGAGATTGTCGGTCTGGAGGGGAATGGACATCTCGAGCGTCTGTCCTGGCGTACGGGACGGGGTGGACCCGTTGAGACGCATAACATTCGACACATGTTCACCATGACGGGCGCCGAGCCGAGCACCCGGTGGTTGGCGGGATGTGTAGCGCTGGATGGGAAGGGATTTGTTAAGACGGGCGCTGCCTTGACCGTGGATGAGCTGATCGCCGCCAAATGGCCCCTGCGCCGACAGCCCTACCTACTCGAAACCAGCATTCCCGGCGTGCTCGC
>DATLXS010000158.1:0-2406 GCA_035575675.1 Gemmatimonadales bacterium | reverse complement strand
CCTCGATTGCCAGATCGGGCGGCGCGCGCATGAGCTCGGCGTAATACGACCGCACGCCGTCGCGGCCGCTCCGATGATCCCCCCATGGCTCATCATCGTACCGCGCGTCCATGCCGAACGTAGCCATCATCGCGTCCAGGTCGTGCCGGTTTTCGCACCGGATGTGCTCATCCACGACCGCCGCACGCGCGTGTGCGCGCTCCGCTTCGAGTAGTGACATTTTGTATACGTCGCCCAACGAGACCCGTGGTTAGGCAGCCACGTTTCAGTCCGTCCTCTACTTCCACCTTTGCCCGAGAGCATCGAGACCCGCTTTCGCCAGATCCTCGGCGACCATGGCGATTCGAAAGCGACAGTTGGCGTTGAATTTCAGGAAGAACGGCTCTGCAAAAAATGGAATCCTCGATTGATCGGCGACATCGATAATGAGGACCGCACAGCGCGTGCCATGCTCCTCCAAGAAATACGCCGCTTCAGGTTTTAGCTGGGCGAGAATCTCTTGGAGGATTGCGCCGGCTGTTCCGGCGCGAACAAGGCTGTTGAAGGGTTCGTTGGGTAACGAAGCGGTGAGCATCATGCGCATGACAGTCCTCCTTAGGGTTGGTCGCGATGACCGATTGATGATACGTGCTTCAGCGGGGAAAAGAGTCGGCGTTTCACTCGTGGGGGCCGCCTAACGAGACCAAGTTAATCGGCCCACCGGCGCTCGCGAGATAGTAGACCCCTATCGGCGGTTCCGGTTGAACGAATGGAATGGCCTCCCCCTGCTCGAACGGCATCGACTGTGCCAGATTGGAAATGGGTTCGTGTCCAATCGCTGAGAGGAGGAGGCGCTATGAAGATTACTACTGTCGGTGTTGACTTGGCAAAGAGCGTGTTCACCGTGTATGGCGTGGACGAACACGGCAAGCCGGCGCTACGAAAGACGGTGCGTCGTGGCAAGCTGCTTGAGCTGTTCGCACAATTACCTGCCTGTGTGGTGGGGATGGAAGCGTGCTCGGGAGCGCAGCACTGGGCCCGCGAGCTGCGCGAACTCGGTCACACGCCGCGGATCATGGCGGCGGAGTTCGTCGAACCGTATCGCCGCGGCGGCAAGAACGACACGAATGACGCGGCAGCGATCTGCGAAGCAGTAGCCCGGCCGCAGATGCGCTTCGTGCCGATCAAATCGGTGGAGCAGCAAGCGGTATTGGCGGTGCACCGTTTGCGACAAGGCTTGGGCGAGGAGCGCACCGCGCTCGCCAATCGCATTCGCGGCCTGCTGACTGAATACGGATTGGTGATCGGCGTAGGGCTTGATCGACTGCGCAAGGCACTGCCGTCGATTCTTGAGGACGCTGAGAGCGGAGTGCCGGGGATCGCGCGGGAGGTCTTTGCTGATGCGACGCGGCAGCTGATCGAACTGGATGCACGCATCGGCGAGTACGATCGACGGATTGCGGCACTGGCGCGGGCCAGCGAACCTGCGCAGCGGTTGATGAAGATGGAGGGGGTGGGGCCGGTCACTGCGACCGCCATCGTGGCCAGTGTCGGCGACGCGAAAATGTTCCGTAACGGTCGTCAATTTGCGGCATGGTTAGGACTCACGCCACGCCAGCATTCCACCGGGGGCAAACAGCGTCTTGGCGCGATGACTAAACATGGCGATGTCTACTTACGAACGCTGCTCATCCATGGCGCCCGTGCGGTCCTGCGCGTGACCCCTACGCACAGCGACGCGAAGAGTCGGTGGGCGGAAAGTCTGCGCCATCGGCGTCCCGACAACGTGGCAGCGGTCGCGCTCGCGGCCAAGCACGCGCGCATTATCTGGGCACTATTGGCGCGGGGACAGCACTATCGCCCCGCGGTTTGATTTTGATCATCCCACCAGGAGATTGCGATCAAGCGTTGATGTGCAAATAGGTGAGACCGGCGCCCGAAGAGCCTGATAACCCCGCAGGTCAGCAACTGAGACCTTTGAACGAATGAGGATCGGGCGCGCGGCTGTTCCATCAGGGTCAGCGGCTCGAACTGACGCGCCGCACGCAAAGACCGAATATAGAGATGCAGTCTCGACCTACTTGCCGTCAACGACGACCCTTGCGATCAACGGGGAGGCCATATAGCGTGGTTAGCGCGCGCAGCAACAGACGACGATAGACCCTCATGAATCTACGCTGACAGCGGTGCCGCTTTGACATTGAGCAGAACGTTCGCAGCGAATAGCGCGAGGCCGAGGAGCACTGCGGTAGCGGAGACGATGACTGCCGGTACGGCCCATTCCCCCCCGGTGAGTAGAAAGCCAAGGCCGACCATGAACACGGGCAAACCGATGTTGTGGAGCCAGAAATGGAAGCGTGCGAGACGAGTGGTCGAAGCCGCCGGATAGAAGTGGTACAAGAGCCCGGCGAGCGCAAGCGACGCCCA
>DATLXS010000157.1:0-2442 GCA_035575675.1 Gemmatimonadales bacterium | reverse complement strand
AGGCGATCGCCGCCGAAGCCGGTAATCTGCGCGCCGGGCGAGAGCCGCGCGATCTCCGTCGCGAGCGCGCCCGCGTACAGATCTCCCGACGGCTCGCCGCAGGAGATCATCACGCGCACGGGACGTGCCACGGCGCGTGTCAGCTAGTTGTCGTTTCTAACAAGGTTGTTCACTGAGCCGCCCTGGGAAATCTGGTGCACGGCGCTTTGTATTTCAACGCCGAATGCTGCCGAACCGTGTTGTAGTGACGCAGCCACGGTTTTAACGCGCGGATGCGGCGCCATGAGTGCGTGTAGGCGGTGACGTACGCCCACTCGCGCAACAGCGTTTGAATGAAGCGCTCGGCCTTCCCGTTCGTTTGTGGGCGCCGAGGGCGCGTGCGTTTGAGCCGCACCTGCGCGGAGGTCGCAACGGTCGCGAAGGCGTCCGAGCAGTAGGCGGGCCCATTATCGGTGAGCACGCGTTCAACCTGCACGCCGCGGCGCGCAAACCACCGGAGCGTGCGACGGAGAAAGTGCGCGGTCGTCGGGCCGCGTTGGTCCGGCAAGACTTCGGCATAGGCGACGCGACTGAAATCGTCGATGGCGACGTGCACATATTCGTAGCCAGCGCCGGCCACGATCTGGCCTCGGTCGCCGTGGATCCGGTGGCCGACGCGGAGAATGCGAGCCAGCGGCTTAATGTCGAGATGCACGAGCTCGCCCGGCCTCGAGCGCTCATAGCGGATAACGGGTTCGACAGGCGCCAGCCGTGCCAGACGATTCAACCCGAGGCGGGCGAGGACGGCCGCCACGGTCGATCGCGGTATTTGCAGCTGGACGCCGATCGCCCACGCGGTGAGGCATTGCTGCCGCGCCGCGACAATGCCGGCGACACGCGCCGGGCTGGTGCGCCGGGGCTGACGGAGCGGCGTCGACGGGCGATCCTCCAGGCCGGCCGCACCGCCGTCGCGCCAGCGGCCGAGCCATTTAAACGCGGTGCGCCGGCTCACGCCAGCCGCTTTCGCGGCGCTCGACACGCGCCACCGTCGGACACGAACGCGCTCGACTAACAAAGCACGCATATGCGGCGTCGTCTTCGCATTACGATGGAGCTTCACTCGGACCCTCCTCTCGGATTGAACGGAACGTGTGGTAACGCCCATTCTTTCCAAGGGGGCCCGAGTGAACAACCTAATTAGAAATCACAACTAGTTACTTGACTTTCCATTCTTGAACGCCGATGGACCATTGCGGCTGGGCCGTCACTTCCAGCCGCAACCCGCTCGTCGTCACCGGGTCGAAGCGGACGGCGTTGAAGCGGTTCCTCTCGATCCCGTACGGACCGGCCGCAGCGACGGGTTTCCAGCCGTCGCCGTCCTTGTAGAGCAGGCGCCACGACGCCGGGACGCGCACTTCGCCGCGCCCCGTATCGTCGAACCAGTACACCTGCACCTCCGACACGGCCGTGGGCTTCTCGAACCCGTATTCGATCCACTCGGTCGTGCCCTTCCGTGGCCACCAGTCGAAGTACGAGGACGGATCGTCCGACGACGAGGGATCTTCGCCGTCGTGGATCGGTTCCGGATTCTTTCGGCCCGACGTCGTCACTTTGCTCGCTGTGGCAATCGTGGGGAACGGCGCCGGCTTGCCCGCGGCGTCGGTGCGCGCGATCCAGACGGCCATCTGGCCGCGTCCGCGGTTCGCCCACGTCGAGTAGGGGATGGCCGTGAACGCCTGGTCGGTGGTCGTGACCTTGCCCTGCGCGTCGTACGCGAGCGCACGGGCACGCCCGTTCACGATCTCGACGCCGTTCAACAAGTCCGGACGGAACTCCGCGGTCAGCGGCGTCTCGTCCGGCACGACGAGGTTGCGTACGCGGCCGTTCGGATTGTCCGCCCATTCCGCCGCGTACACGATTGGCCCGCGCTGCAGCGCGACGCGGCCGCGATCCGCTTCGACCTGCTCGTGGGCAACGATGCGCCGGACGGGCATGGGGAGGTTCAACTCGATGACGTCGCCGGCGCGCCACGTGCGATCGATCGTCACGTACCCCTGACTCATCGTGACGGCGACCCGCTGGCCGTTCACCGTCAACGCCGGGGGAGCAGGCGCCGGATCGAGGAAGCGATACAGATCGCTCGGCACCGGTTCGTTGCGCGCCCAGCCGGGGATGCGGACGTCAACGGCGAATCGCCGCGCGCGGTCCGGACGCATCGTCATCCGAACGAGCCCATCCCAGGGGTAACGCGTCTGCTGATCGACGGTCAGCTTGCCGCCGGGGGTGGTGATGTCGGCGGTGCCGCCGGCGAACAGGTTGACGTACAGCGTGTCGCCGCGGGTGGCGTAAATGTAGCCGGGGACTGACGCCATGAAGCGCGTAATGTTGCCCGGGCAGCAGGCGACGCCGAACCATTCGCTCCGCGCGTGCTGTCCGTTGGACTCGAGCGGGTTGTCGTAGAAG
>DATLXS010000156.1:0-14217 GCA_035575675.1 Gemmatimonadales bacterium | reverse complement strand
CCCACTAGACGGTTGGACATCGTCGTGGCGTAGGCGAGCGCGCCGGCATTGACCGGGATCGCCCCGGGATCGGCGACTGTGGCCCCCGACCCCGTGCCGGAGGCAGAGCGGTGCGCGCCAAACGCCTGCGCGGCAGTCGGCGCGACGCCAGTCCATGCGGAGATGAGAATCCCTCCGTCGACAACCGGTACGGCGAGATTCGCTTTCACCGCCAGGATCATGGCGCCTGAGGGATCGTTGACCGCCGAGGGGAAGTTCTGCACGTTCGTGGCGACATACGTGGCCATTGAGACGCCGCCCGCTTGGACGTACTCGACCAAGTTGTACTTGTTGCCGACTCGCGGAAAGTCGTCCGTGGCGATGTGGTCGGTCACCGAATCGATGATGTTGGTCGAGCCGAGCCAGAAGAAGGTCGCGATAATCGCGTCGCCGGTATGCGGGTTCGTCGGGTTGAACCCCTTGGTGATTTGCGTCCCGCTCTCGCCGAGCGTCCCGTTGAACTGGTCGAGCGTGATGGGGTCCCCCGCGGCTGCAGGCGCTGGTGCCGCGGGCTCGGCGACGTCGAACGCGCTGCTCGTGGTATCCCTCAACCCCGCCGCGGTTGCCTGCAGCAGATAGGCGTACGCCCCCTTGTCGATGCTCAGGTCCGTGAAGGTCGCGACGCCGTCCACTGCGGCGACGGTCGTCGTGCCGGAGAGCGTGCCGGGGCCCGGGTTCGTGCGGACGGTGATCGACCCCGTGTAGCTCGAGACCGCGTTCCCCGCGTCATCCAGAGCCGCCACCTTGACCGCGGGCGCGATGGTGGTGCCGGGGGTGGTGCTGCTCGGCTGGACCGTGAACGCGAGGTGTGTCGCCGGCGCCGGCTGACCCGCCGGCGGATTGAGTGCTAGCACGGTGGCCAGCCACGTGCGTGGCGAGCTGGGGGAGTCGAAGAACCAGGTCCACTGCGGATCGACCGACCCTGCGCTGACCGGCACGGCGTAAGCACCTTCGGCCCCCATGGCCGCGTCAGACACCGTGGTGATGGTGGCGAAGTCCGAGGGCTGGATGAGACCGGCCACGCCGTCGTTCGACAGCGTGACGCCATACACGAGTGCGCCCGCGCCGACCGGAATCGCCCCGGCACCGGCTGTCGTTTGAGAGCCAGCCGAGCCAATCGCCGAGCGATGTGCTCCCACCGCCGCCGCGGACACGGCGTTCACGCCCGTATAAGCAGAGAGGACAACGCCGCCGTCCGTCACCGGCGCGGAGAGGTGCGCCTGCACCTCCAGCAGGTCGCTCCAGTCCGCGTTGGGGTCGGGAAAGTTCCGCACGTTCGTGGCGACATAGGTGGCGATCGAGATGCCGCCCCCTTGGACGTACTCGATCAGCGTGTAGGTGTTGCCCACCGGCGTCCCGTTGGCCAGGCGGTCGGTCACCGACGTGATGATGTTGGTCGAGCCGCGCCAGAAGAAGGTGGCTACGATCGCGTCGCCGTTGTGTGGGTTGGTGGGGCTGAACCATTGTCCCAATACGGTCCCGCTCTGGCCGAGCGCGCCGTTCCCCTGGTCGAACGCGATGCCGGGCGCGACGGCGTCAAAGTGGGGAACTCCAAGACCGTGGCGTGCGGGGCTCACCGAGTCGCTACAAGCCGCGGCGAGGAGCACGGCCGCCAAGAGGCGGGTCCGGCTGGCGAACGGTGTCTGCTTTTGCATCATCCCGTGTTCTCTGGTGACGGTCTGGTCCACCGGTCGATACGAGGTCGCTATTGCAGGTGGCAAGGTTCAGGCCACGGGACGCGAGGCGGCGTCGCAGCAGCGAGCGTTTCGTCCGCTCCGGTTGCGCGACCGCGCTGCGGCGTATGTGCCGCAAGGTATGGAGGCGTAGCGTCAGGTGCGGGGGTGGAGGGGCGCGCGCTGTAGCCCTTGCTGAGATGACCCGCGGCCGCCAAAATCGAGAAGATCAACGTGACGGTCATGGCCATGTATTTGCACAGTTCGCGAGGGCCTCGGAGCACCGCGCATCATATCCACGCAGCACCCCACAGCAAGCGAGGAAAACGTGCAGGCTCAGAGCTATGACGCCATCGTGGTGGGATCGGGAATCTCGGGCGGCTGGGCGGCGAAGGAGTTGACGGAGAAGGGTCTTCGCGTCCTCCTCCTCGAGCGTGGCAAGAACATCGAGCACGTGAAAGACTACGTGAATGCGACGAAGGCGCCGTGGGATTATCCGCATCGCGGCCGGCGCACGCGCGCAATGGTGGACGCCTACCCGGTGCTGAAACGCGACTACCCGCTCAACGAGACGAACCTCGACTGGTGGGCTTCGGACAAGGACTCGCCCTACACCGAGGTGAAGCGGTTCGACTGGTATCGCGGCTACCATGTTGGTGGCCGCTCGCTCATGTGGGGGCGGCAGAGTTATCGCTGGAGTGACCTGGACTTCGAGGCCAACGCCAAGGACGGCATCGCGGTCGATTGGCCGATCCGGTACGCCGACATCGCGCCGTGGTACGACTACGTCGAACGGCATGCCGGCATTTCGGGCTCCCTGGAACGGATGCCCCAGCTCCCGGATGGCCAGTTCCAACCGGCGATGCCGCTCAACTGCGGGGAAACGCTGATTGCCGGACGGCTCCGGCAGAAATTTGGCGGCCGGCGGCGGATCATCCCCGGCCGCACGGCAAACCTGACCCGGCCCTTGCCGGGACGCACGCAATGCCAGTATCGCAATGCGTGCTGGTTGGGTTGCCCATTCGGTGGGTACTTCAGCACGCAATCCTCGACACTGCCGGCCGCGGTCGCGACGGGACGGCTGACGCTCAGGCCGTTCGCGATCGTCACGGAGGTACTGTTCGACCGTGACAAGAAACGCGCGAAGGGCGTGCGCGTGCTCGACGCGGTCACGGAGCAGACGACCGACTACACCGCGCGCATCATCTTCCTGTGTGCCTCCACGCTGAATTCCACGTGGCTCCTGCTGCGCTCGGCGACGGAGCTGTGGCCGGGCGGCCTCGGCAGCAGCTCGGGGGAGCTGGGGCACAACCTCATGGATCACCACTTCCGGGTCGGCGCCTCGGGCACGATCGACGAGCCCGGTCTCGACAAGAAGTACTACTACGGCCGGCGCCCGACGGGGTTCTACATCCCGCGCTACCGCAATGTCGGCAGCGACAAACGGGTGTACCTGCGCGGCTTCGGCTACCAGGGTGGCGCGAGCCGGCAGGGTTGGTCGCGCGCGGTGGCGGAGCTGGGCGTGGGCGGCGCGTTCAAGGATGAGATGGCGCAGCCCGGTGCGTGGACCATCGGTGCCACCGCATTCGGCGAAATGCTCCCCAATCACAAGAATCAGGTCACGATCGACCCAATCAAGAAGGACAAGTGGGGCCTGTCCGTCCTCGCCATCGATTGCGCGACGGGTGAGAACGAGCGTCTGATGCGCCGGGATATGATGAACGACATGGCCGAGACGCTCGAGGCCGCCGGCGTGAAGGACGTGGACACCTATGACAACCCCTGCTTCCCAGGCATGGGGATCCACGAGATGGGCACGGCGCGCATGGGGCGCGACCCCAAGACCTCAGTGCTCAACGCGCACAACCAGGTATGGGACGCCCCGAACGTCTTCGTGACGGACGGCTCCTGCATGGTATCGACAGCCTGTCCGAACCCGTCGCTCACCTACATGGCGCTGACCGCGCGCGCGGCGGACTTCGCCGTGGGCGAGCTCAAGCGCAACAATCTCTAGGAGCAGACCATGTCCGATTTTAAGTCCTCACCCCCTAGCCCCCTCTCCGTTCCGGAGAGGGGGAACGCCGGAATCGATCGGCGCGAAGCGATCCGGCGCGTTACCGTCTTGCTGGGCGGCGTGGCGCTGGTGGGCGGCGGCGGGCTGGTCGCGGCATGTGAGCGGGCCCAGAACCGCGCCGCGACCACGAGCGCGGCCGGGACGTTTACGGCCCAGGACATCGCCTTCCTCGACGAGGTGGCGGACACGATTCTGCCCGAGACCAAGACGCCAGGTGCCAAGGCTGCGCACGTCGGGGCGTTCATGGCGTTGATGGTCACCGACACCTACGAAGATCGGAATCAGGGAATCTTTCGTGACGGCATGGGCAAAATGAACGCGACCGCGTTCATGGCGGCGACGCCCGAACAGCGACTGGCGCAGCTCGAGCAGCTCGACCGCGAACAGAAGACGTATATGGATGCGAAAAAGAACTCCGATCCACCGCACTTTTTCCGCTTGATGAAGGAGCTGACGTTGCTGGGGTACTTCACGTCGGAAATCGGGTGCAGCCAGGCGATGCGCTACCGCGAGACGCCGGGGCGATTCGACCCGTGCGTGCCGTACGCCCCCGGCGAGACGACCTGGGCGGGACACGCGTAGACGCGGTGAGTCAGTTCTCGATGGTGGAAGCGTCGCCGTCGAACTGCGCGCATTTTATGCCGTCGATGTATCACCCGACGCACGCCTAGCGTGGATTAGGGGTCAAGACCCGAAGCACCGGACGACCGTTCACGTTCGCGAGCGGCAAGTAGACGCGGTGTGTGACGGGATCGACTGCGACCGAGTGCGCCTTCGGTGCGCGATACCAGCCGAGCTGCACGAGCGCGCCGTCGCGCTCCTCGAACACCGCGACGATCCCGGACTCTGCGGCGACATACAGCCGGCCGAGCGCCGGATCGAACGCCAGGACGTCAGGGTCGCTCCCGACCGGCAGCACCTGGCGCAGCTGCAGGGTCTGCAAATCCAGCACGCCTAGTGTCCCGCTCTCCTGACCGGAAATGAACGCGAGACGGTGCGGAGCGTCGATGTAGAAGCCGTGCGGATAGGCCACCGCTTTGTCCAGCGTGATGCGGCGGACGATCGAGGCAGTCGCCGGATCGATCGCGGCCAGCTGGTTCGCCGTCTGGACCGCGGCGATCACACAGTGCGAGCCCGCGTCGTACTGGGTGTTCCCCGCCTCGCCACCGAGCTCGATCTGGGCGACCACCCGGTTGGTCGACGCATCGATCACAAAATCGCGCTGGCCCGATTCGTCGGAGACAAAGACACGTCGCTCTGCTGGCGCGTATGCGATCCCGTCTGGAAACCGCGGCCCCGGAACGCGCGCCACGATCCGAAGTGTAGAATCGTCCACAACGACGACGGCGTGATCGCCCGCGGCGGACGCATACGCGCGGCGCTCGGCCGGCACGGCGAGGACGCCGGTCACCGTAGGAAAGCCGTCCAGATTGCCGATACCCCTACCGGCGTGCACATCGAAGACCACGAGCTGGCCGGCACCCATGTGTGAGATGAACAGCCGACCGGATGCCGGCTCGAGGCTCTGGTAGTCGAAGCGAGACGCGCTTCCGGGCAGCGCGAGATCCGCGACGACCCGGAGGGGTGGCGCTGCCGTCGGAGCCGATGGAATCGTATCCGTCCAATGCGCCTCGAGAGAGGGCCCGCCCAGCCTGCAAGCAGCAGCAGGCGCCTGTTGGGCGGGAGCCGGGTCGTCATCATCGTCATCGTCATCCTGGTCGCGACCGCGATTCTTGCTGCATCCCGCCGTCCCGATCAAGGCGAGACTGAGAGCCACGAACGCTGCTTTCCGAAATGCGTGCATGTGTCCGCTCAGTGCCCGGCATCGACTGCTGCTCTGAGACCGCGCAGCACGTCCGGCAGCGGGCCGTCGGCCCAGAAGTGGATGTAATTCAGGTGGGGGGAATCACCAATCATATGGCTGTGGATGGCGGTCGCCGTGATGCCGTGCGCGGTGAGCGCGTCCACCACACCGGCGACACTCGAGTCTCGCACCGCGAAGTCGCCGGTGGCGACGGCGCGCGTGGGACTCACCATCTGGACGTTCACCGGCGATCCGTACGCGAGCGCGGGAGTCATTGTGCGGCCGCCCATGGTCACCGTTCCCGACACCAAAATGAAGCCCACTTGGGCGACGTTGCCGCGCGCGGGGCCGTGACGTCCCAGCGCTGCGAAGACGGCGGCCGTGTCGATCGTCAGAGGAACCGGCGGCGCCGAGGCGACGGGTCGCGGCGTGCCGGTTTTCGTGACAGCGCGATCCAACCGGGTCGCGAGGTCAAGCGCGGCTCCCTGACCGAGGATGTGGACATAGATGATCTCCGGCTGTTCCCCAACGATATGATTGTGGATTGCGCTCACCCCGATGTGCTGGTGCGCCAATTCGGCGAGTACCGGACCCAGCTCCGCGGCCGTGAGCACGAGGTCCCCCATCATGGTCGCGTCGTTGGGCTCTCCGCTGAACCCGGCCCAGGCTCCGAGCGCGAGTGCCGGGGCGACCGTGACGTCGCCGATCCGGACGGTGAGGTCGCGGCGGGGCAGGTTGTAGCGAACGTAGCCGGCCGCGCTCGCGGGAGCCGTGCCGAGAATGCGGCCGACCGAATCCCAAACAGCGCCCGGTGCCTGTTGAGCGAACAGCGGAGTGGCGCCGGCGGCGACAACGCTTAGAAGTAGAGTTGCCTTCAGCATCTTCTTCATGGACGAACTCCTCCGTTTCGTGGTCATGACTGCTGTTTACCCATGCTTCAGAAGCAAGCCAACGACGCCGGCCGCCGCGATGAGCGCGGGTTCGGGAACTCGCTTCACCGTCACAATGACAGCGAGCGTGACCGCGCAGATCAGGACCGTCGGCACGTCGACGAGCGCACGCCGGCCGAGCACGATCACCGCGCCGGCGATCGCACCGGTGGCGGCCGCCGTGACGCCGTCGACGAATGCCTTGATGCGCGGGCTCCCGGCCAAGCGGCGAAAGTGTGGTGCCGCAAGCACGGTCACGAAGTACACCGGCGCAAACACGCCGATTGCCGCGACAGTCGCCCCCAGTGGCCCCGCAACGAGATACCCGATGAACGCCACCGTGATCACGACCGGACCCGGAGTGATCATCGAGACGGCGACGGCATCCAGGAATTGCCGCTCCGTGAGCCAATGGAACTCCTCCACGACGCCCCCGTGCAGGAACGGCACGATCGCGAGCCCGCTGCCGAACACGAACAGTGCTGCGGCGGCGAAGTACGCGAATACTTTCCACAGCACCCCCACGGATGCCGCCCCAGTGAGACCCGACGTGAGCCACGCCGGCCACGGCGCGAGCAGCAGCGTCGTGGTCGGTCTTGACGGGCGTGCGCGAGCGCGGGCGAGCAGGGGAATCAATCCCGAGGCCACGAAAAGCCAAATGATCTCCCGGGCCGTCCAGGCTGTCACGGCGAGGCTCACAGCGAACAGTCCCCACAGCAGTCGATCCCGCCCCAGCGTTCTGCGCGCGAGCCTCGCGGCGCTCCACGTGATGATCGCGATGACCGCCGCCCCGATGCCGTAAAACAGCGCCTGCATCCAGGCGAGCCCGCCGAACTTGAGGTAGAGCGCCGAAAGGATGAGCACCATGAGGAATGACGGCGCCACGAACGCGATTCCGACGAGGGTCGCGCCCAGGACTCGGCCGCGCACCCAGCCGAGATAGATGGCGAGTTGGGCCGCGAGCGGGCCGGGGGCAAGCTGCGCGAGCGCGAGCCCCTGCTTGTAGTCGTCCGGCGCGATCCACCCGCGCTGGTCCACGAGATCGCGCTGCATGTAACCCGCGAGCGCGATCGGTCCGCCGAACCCCCACGTGCCGAGCTTGAGGAAGTAGCGGACGAAGTCCCAGAGCGTAGGGCGGATCGGTGCGGGCTTCACGGCGATGATTGATAGAGGTTGTCGAACACGATCGCGCCGAGACGAGCGGGGTACAACATCACTCTACTACACCGACATCGGGGGGTTGTATGAAGATGACGATGAAGGCGTGGCATGTTCCGGTTCTTGCCGTCGCAGCAGTGTGCTTGGGAACGACGCTCGCGGCCCAGGACAAAGATGAGGAAGGGAACCCGGCTGCGGCTGCACAGGCAGCGGTGAACGCTCGCGTGTCCCTCGCGCGTGGTCTGGCGGTGAGCGTGAGTCACGGGCGGCCGATTTCCGCCAAGTTCGAGATGGACGAGGGCAAGTTGGAGCTTTCCGTTTACACAATGAAGGGTGGCAAGTTCTTCGAAGTGAACGTCGATCCCACCAGCGGTGCGGTCGTCAAGACAGAGCCGATTGCAGACGGCGAAGATTACACCGCCGCACAGAGTCAGAGCGCGGCGATGGCCGCGGCGAAGGTCTCGCTACGGGCGGCGGTGCAGAACGCGCTGCGAGCCAACGCCGGCTTCCGCGCCGTCAGCGTCACACCAGCGTTGAAGGATGGCCACGCCGTTGCCGAAGTGGCCCTTGCAAAGGGCGAGGAGCTCAAGACGGTATCGGTGCCGTTGTAACGGGAACAGCACGGGCTCTCGATTCGTAATCCTGCACGGCCAGCGCCCACCGCGCTGGCCGTTGTGTTTCCGTGCCTTTGGCACCACTGGACCCGGGACGGCCGTCGCGGGTAGATTACCACTATATCGAGCATCGATATAGTGGGAGGGACCATCGTGAGGAAACGCCAGGCCGGCCGGCCGCCTGAGGCATACCTGCCTCTGCCGCCCGCCACGTTCCACATCCTGCTCGCGCTCGCGGACGGGGAGCTGCACGGCTACGCGATCATGAAGGGCGTGGCAGCGCGCTCCGAGGGCAGCGTCCGGCTTGGACCGGGGACGCTTTATGGATCGCTGAAGCGGCTGCTGCAGGCGGGCCTCGTAGAAGAATGTGGCGAGCGGGTAGACCCGGAGCGGGGCGACGAGCGACGCCGCTATTACCGGCTGACACAGCCCGGCCTATCCGTGGTGCGCGCGGAGGCGCGGCGGCTCGAGGCAATGGTGCGTGCGGCGCGGCGCAAGAAGCTGATCGGTGAGAGGCCCGCATGAGCGCCGAGCGCATCTACCGTCTGCTGCTCCGCGCGTACCCGCCGGCATTTCGAGCCGAGTACGGACGAGAGATGGTGCTGCTGTTTCGCGATCAGTGCCGGGACGGCGACGTGCGAACCCTCGGGTTCTGGGTGCGCGTCTTCTGGGATGTCGTGCGTAGCGCACCGGCGCTGCGCGCAGAAGCTACTCGAACAGTTGAGGTCATTATGAAGCTCGCTGCAATCCTCACCGTGTTGCTCGGCGCATTTGGCATCCTGCGCGCCATGAACGAATGGGGCGCCGCGTCCCAACACGCCGGCACGTACGTGTTTGCGATCGTGCTCGGCGTCGCCGCGAGTCTGCTCCTCCTCGGCGCCGGTGTCGGGATCCTGCTCCAGAAGCGTCAGGCAGCGCGGCTCGCGCTCGCCCTGTCGCTCGTATGCTTTGTGGCCGCGCGGCTGGTATTTCCCTGGATGTCCATCTTCCTACAATTGATTGGCTTTGTGCTGCCCGTTGGGCTGTTGAGCGCCCTGTATTGGCCGCGCAAATCCTCAACATTGGGAGCGGCCTCGATCGTTCTGGTGGGGCTTGCGTTCCCTCCACTTTGTCGAGCTCAGGCCCTCCCCATCGGCCGTTGGACTGGGTCGGCGGGGCCGATGGATCGACCGGCGGCTCATCCGATCACGTTCGACGTGACGGCAGTCGGCGACTCCTTACAGATCATGCTCCATCCCGACAGAGGAGACGACTATCGGCTCGACGCAATTCGCCTCCGCGGCGATACCCTGGGGTTCACACTTCTGCTAGCGCACGCACTCCCGCCAGGCGACCTACCTGGCGGCGCGCACGGGGTCCGCTGCGTGCTGCTGCGTCAAGGCGATGGCTCTTACACGGGGTTGTGTACCGGGCCCGATGGCATGCGCAGTGACCTGCGCATGGTTCCTCCCGGGTCGACGCAGGCAGCCGACACCGTAGGGGATCTCCCGCTCACCGCGGCACAACGCCAGTCACTCGTGGGGACCTACTCCGTGACGCTCCCCATGGGGGGGCGGGATGTGCTTCGGATTTTCGAGGACAATGGACTTCTCAAGGCCCACAGCTCGCACGAGGATAGAACTGGACGACTCCTCTACCAGGGCGACGGTACGTTCCGCCCGGAGGGATCGAATTTTGTCATCACGTTCGTGTTCGATGCCGGTCGTGCGACAGGGTTCACAGCTCACAGGGAGGACGGACTTCTGAAAGGAGCGCGGATGCCGTAACGCGAGACGCGATCGCGCGACTCCCGCAGGAAACATCGACACATCGGCGCATCCGACTGTCAGCGCTCTGGTGCCGTAACGATAGTCCGGAAGGTGAGCACGCCGTCGATGTTCTCGACGTACGTCGTAGGCAGAGCCAACGCGCTCACGTCGAGTGTCGACGGCACAACATCGTTGTTGCTCCTTTTGCAGTTCCCCGAGAGGACAACCCCGATCTCCTCGGCACTCTCGAGGAAATTCCCGTTGGGCACGAAGTCCCCAAGGCCACGTCGTCGTTTATCCGCCTCGTAGCGTGCGAGCGCTTCGAGGCTCGGTGGCGTAGTCCCCGGCGTGAGCACGCCGCCGACGTTGGCGATATCCACAGCGCGGAGCATGGTGATGTCGAGCTTCGAGTCCGTGTTTGCGCCGGTCCGCGTCCTGCACCGTGCCGATAGGGTGACCTTGACATCGGTGGTGGAATCCCGGTAGCTGCCGAGGGGCGCGTACGGCCCGAGGCGATACCTGACCGAGTCATGCCACGCCGCCAGGAAACGCCAGCGGGTGAGCCCGAGGACATATTTCCAGTCCTGCGCCGAGCGCACCGTCGCGTCAATCACCGCGTCGTCGGACCCGCCGCATCCTTCCGGGTTGAGGCAGTACGGGAAGAGTTCACGCTGTCGTCGTGCGAACTCTTCGAGCGACGGGAAATCGGGCGCGCCGGATCGGGCCCACGACAGCATGTCGTACAGTGCGAGGAACATGGCCGTGCGTCCGGAGCCGCCGCGGCAGTGGAAATGGACCCAGTCTTTATCGCCAACGATCCGCTCGCACAGATCGATGAATCGCACGAGCGTCTCGCCCCGCGGCATCCAGTGGTCGGTCACCGGCAGACGGACGTACTCGACTGCGCGACCAACCACCAGCCCGGCCGCAAATTGCTCTTCGGTCTCCGCAGACCCGACGGTGAGGTCGGCGGAACCGGTCGGCGTCACACGGTGCTGATCGTCCTTCACGATCGAGAAGACCTGCGTGGTCGGAACCTCCTTGATCTTCTCGATCTGGGCCCGCTCGTCGGCGCGGATCCAGGTGAGCGGTTGTCCGACGTTCGCGAAGTCTTTTTCTGCGTACCACGAAACCGCACTGTCATCGAAGAAGAGGTGGGATTCTTCGCGGAGGTCGACGAGGTAGATGCGTCCACCCTCCGGAACGAGCGTGGCGATCTCCTGAAGCGTCGATCTGAAACGCGGCTTGTCCAATTGCCGACTGCCAGACGCCCGAAACGGAACGGTCTGGAGATCCGAACCTTTTCGGAAATACCTGCCGCCTTTGCCGCCTTTGGGGTCGAAGTCACGGATCAGATAACTGCCGGTGCGAAACGGCGCGGATAGTGGCGCTGGCGCGTCGACGGGGATTCTCGGCTCCTTACCAGAGTCTCGTACTCGTTAACGCTCGTACCGTACCCGTTGTCGACGCCGTCGGTTCATTGCGCGTACCAAATCGAGACCATTGGCGTCCGGTCATTTGCGCTGGTTTCGCCGTTCGCTGACTGCTCTCCAGCAATACCACGCGGCCACGGTGCGGTAGGGCCGGAACCGTTCGCCCAGGGCCTGCAGCTCCTTCGGCGTCGGCAGCCGCTTCAAGCCGTAGGCCAGGGCGTACCCTGTGCGAACGCCGTAGTCCCCAACCGGCCACACGTCGAGCCGACGCAACTGAAAGATCAGGAACATCTCCGCGGTCCACTGTCCGATGCCTCGCACGACCGACAACGACGCGACGATGTCCTCGTCGCGGAGCCTGCCGATGCGATGCAGCCGAACGGTTCCATCTACGACCTTCGCCGCGAGATCTCTGATGGCGGCGACCTTGCTCCAGGAGAGTCCCGCGGTACGAAGCCTTCTGGCCGAGACTGCGAGGACGGCGTCGGGCGAGAGATCTCCGTCGAACAGGGCGACAAATCGCCGGTGAATGGCGGCCGCCGCCGCTCCGGCAAGCTGTTGATAGAGGATGCTCTCGGCGAGGGCGGCAAAGTGCGGGGTATTGGGTCTCGGGAGGCGGAAGGGCGTATTGCGGGCTATCAGCTTCGCCATGACGCGATCACGGCGCGCCACTTCTGCAACGGCTGTGGAAAAGGTGTTCACCAAGTGGCGTAACGCTACTCACGAGGGGTTGGTTGCATGATGGAGTACCGCTAAGTTAGGAACCGTCGCCAGCGTAGCTCAGTGGTAGAGCTCTCGATTCGTAATCCTGCACGGCCAGCGCATGGCAGCGCTGGCCGTTTTGCGTCAGCGGGCGCGGTTGACGCGGGCGACTGCCTGCGCCGAGCAGCGAGGAATCAATTGTCACCACCATTGGCACCACGGATCTGATCGGCTCAGTTGCCGTTTCGTGGGCCACTACGGAGTATTGGGGCGATGACGATCGAGATTATTCGCCGTCCGATCAGCCGCGCGCGCCTTTCCTTACTTGCCGAGGCACAGTTCGGTGATATGGTCAAAGCCGTTGTCGACGTGGAGCGGGGAGTGATGGCCATCGGCGGTGAGCTGCATTCGGATGAAGAGGCGGCGTTGATCGAGGACGGTTCGGCGCAGGAGCATCTGTGGGGCATTAACCTCTATCCCGCCGAGCAGGGCGATGCGTGGCTTGAGTTCGACTCGATGATCAACGTGCGCCCGTCGCAGGGGAACCGATCGCGCAATGTCGACGATAGCGCTCTTCGGGATCGCATTCGCCGGATCGTCACCGGGCTGGTGGAAGCGGGATGACGACTCACGCTGGCCTCGCCGCGGGACGCTGGGCAGCGCTCTCGCTCGCCGAGCAGCTGGCGAACGTGGGAAGCGAGGTGGATCGCGCGGTCGCAGCGTGGGCGGCGCAGCGATCCGACCGGTTCGACCGGGCGCTGGCACGCGCGCTCGAGCTGTTCGACTTGACTGCCCGCGATGACCGCTGGCGCGGGCCGCGTCGTCGGGAGATTCTCCGCGCGCGGGAGGAATTCTGTCGACTCTTTTTCGACGACGATGTGGCACCCGGCGCCGCACGGACGCTGCGGGAGTATTTCCTCCAGTTCGCCCTGCTCGCGCGGCGGCGGTCAGCGTGAAGGAGCCACCGAGGAGCTCCCTCCCCGCGCTCCTCGTAGTGCTAACGATCACCACAGGACTGATCGACGCCGTCAGCGTCCTGGGACTGGGGCGCGTCTTTACCGCCAACATGACCGGCAACATCGTCTTCCTGGGGTTCGCGCTCGCACGCGTGCCCGAGTTCTCGGCGCGCCGCTCCCTCGCTGCGTTGGCCGCCTTTCTCATCGGCGCCATCATCGGCGGCCGCCTCGGTACGCGGCTCGACCACTCGCGGCAGCGCTGGCTGCTCAGCGTAGCGGTAATCGAGTCGAGCCTGCTCTTCGCGGCCGCGCTCGCGGCCTCGGGCTATGATAGTGGCGCGCTCGCGCCCGTCGCGCGCCTGTATGCGCTGATCGCGCTGACCGCCCTGGCCATGGGTATTCGGAACGCCACGGCGCGCCGGCTTGCCGTCCCCGACCTCACCACCACCGTGCTCACCCTCACCCTCACCGGACTCGCCGCCGATTCGTGGCTGGCCGGCGGCGGCAACCCGCAGTGGAGACGTCGGGTCGCGTCCGTGGCCGCCATGCTGGGCGGCGCAGTCACTGGAGGATTGCTGGTGCTGCGCGGGGGTGGGGGGCTCGCGTTGCCGCTGGTGCTCACTGGTGCGATCACTTTGATGGCGACGCTCGTCTACGTCGCATGTGCCGAGCGCCCAGCCAACACCAGCCGGCTGTAGCCATAGGTACCGGATAGGCTTGCACGTCGCTAACTTTGGCTCCGCCGCCACCGTAGCTCAGCGGTAGAGCTCTCGATTCGTAATCGAGTGGTCGTCGGTTCAATTCCGACCGGTGGCTCCTACAACAGATGGGCCCGTCAGCGAGAGACGGGCCCATTTTCATAGCCCTTGACAGGCCCCGGACCAACGGGCATATCGTATCGCATCCAAGTAGGATACGGTGGTAAAGCCTATAACGGTCTGCAACGTCAGGTGGAGTTCTCCTCACTGGGTCGTCTCTTGTGAAGATGGGTCGTTCACACAACACAAGCACCGCTCGCGTGAAGAGGCGATTTGGGAAGGTCGACAGCACGCAAATAAACATCGCCCAAGTGTTCTGCGTATTCACC
>DATLXS010000155.1:0-4052 GCA_035575675.1 Gemmatimonadales bacterium | reverse complement strand
GGCCGTCCCAGTGGCCGCGGTCGATCGCCTGCTGCTCGACCTCAGTCGCCGCCACCGGCAGCGGCCATCCGTTGAAGGCGGCGCAGTGCGCGTCGAGATAGGCGTTCATCTGCTTGTAGGTTGTCATATCGGGCCTCCTGCCCTGCTGCGGCGGGGCCATCCCCGTCCGTCCATGTCCGCAATATAGGACAAGGCGGCCGAATTGGCAAGCGCTGTTTTTTGGATTTTAGGTAGTGCGTTAGTAGTGTCTAAAGTATATCTCAAACAGAATAAGTATTCGTCACAATAACACTTGCAATACTTCTGCATTACTATATATTCCAAGCATCAGAACAGAGTTGGGAATGCCCGGTAGCGACGGGCGCAGAGAGAACCCCCGAAGGGTTCGGTGAGACCGGCAAGGACGGAAACAGACTGCGCGGGTAGTGTGACGGTAGAACCTCTAGGGCGGTGTGCCTGAGAATTGGGATTTACAAACCCACTAGAGAGAAAACGAGCACGCTAGAGCGGGCCCTGAAAACGGGAAGTGCTTCCCTTCCAACCTTCGCTCGGTCTCACCAAACCCCTCGAAGATTGCTCGATGGGCAAGCAGCTGTTTTTTGGACTGGGGTGATGCGCGCGCCGGCAGCCTTGACCGCGTGGTCGCCCATGGCCGGACGGAGGCCGCCTTTCGTCCCCGAGCCGCGCGCCACCCGAGTGCGTTCCCGGCCATGGTAGTTTGTTTCACGTGCCACCGCCCGTCAGCAGCGGAGCAGCAAATGTCTCGCGCATCATCCGTCTGATCCCTCGCCTACAAGCCTATCGAGCACCGCGCCAATGATGGTCGAGGCAGTGCCGTCGGATTCGCGGGTGATGGCATTTCGCATCTCGGTCAACGGCACATGATGCTGGACCGCGATCGAGAGCAACACGGCGCCATCACGTGCGACCGCTTCGATCTCGGAGCCAACTTTCGACCCGGTGATGAAGACCTCGCCGACGCTTCCATCGCTGTAGAATCCGACGGTGACAGCGACTGCCTGGCCGCGATGCCGCAGCTCGAACGTCTCGGCGGCCCGACGTTGCGACAGCAAGCGGCGATCGGTCATTGCGACCACCCGAACATCACGACAAGGAAGGCGACTATGGCCGCGGCGGTCAGCGCCCACAGAACGAAAACGATCCGCTGGCGACGATCCATCGCTCACCTTCCCTTTGCGTTGGCAGCGCGGGGGAGGCTGTCAATCCTCCCCGCCAGTTCCCCGGATGTCGATTCATCCAGCCGCGCCACAGGCAGCGATCGCCATTCGCGTTCAAGCTCCATCAACGCATCCGGCGCAGCGACCCTCACAGCTTCGCGGGCGGCACTCACCATCGTGTCGCAAACCGACGGCGCGCGTTCGCACGGGCAGCGGCCTTGACCATGGATCACCACGCACATGGCAATCGCGGCCTCTTCAAAGACCGTGCGTGATGGAGGTGATCGCTTTTGCGGCCTGCGTCTCATGCCTTGTCCCGGACAGAAATCGAAGTTTCGGTTTGAAATGAAGTGGCGCGCGCCCTGGGCCGCCAGGCTTCGGGGCGCGCGCCGTCGCGTCCGGCCGGCGCGGTTCCGGGCGTGGCCGTGCGCGATCTGAATTTTCCCCTCTCCCTGCACCCTCTCCCTATAGGGGTAAGAAGTGTCCCGTCCCGAAATACGCCACCCCGAAACGCCATCCCCATGGTGAATGGCTTCGGGGCGCATCGGGACACAACTTTTTTCGATGGAATGGGCACATTATGACTGTCGGGACAAATCGTCGGGACACCTGTCCCGAATGTTCCAAAAATGACGGTACAACCCCCGAGTAGCGGAAAAATCGGGACACACTCTGTCCCGATTTTGTGCGGTGCAAAAATCGGGGTCATAAGAGGCTCGCTTGCGCGCTGGTTCGGCGCGCTGACTCGAACCGCAATGCCGCCTCGCGAGCGGCGGTCTTGCCGTCTTCGGTGAGGGTCCATTTGTTGCGCAACTTGGTCGTCAGCTTGGGCTTGGCACCTGAGAGCTTGCTGATGATGCGCTCGACCTTTTTCTTGTAGGGCTCACCTTGCGGGTCGACCCACCCGATGTCTTGCGCCCAGGTCGCGAACGAGCCGCCGTGGCTCGGCGGTTTGGCCAGCATGGCGGCAATCACGTGGTCCTCGTCCTCCTCATCCTTGTCGAGCCGCTGGTCCTCCTCACGCTGGGTGATGGCGACCGCGCGCACGGTTGAGAACGGCCGTCCGCTTTTGTCCACGAGCTTGGTCGACTTGATGGTTTCGAGCTTGAACGAGATGGCCTGAAACCCTGGCCCGCGGATCTTGGTGTGGTGAAGCTCCACCACGTCGTCGGACAGGCGCCAAAGCGTGAGGTTGCCGTCCATCTCGGCGAGATACGCACCGCCACCGCGCGGGAGCAGTTGCGACGGTTCGGTGACGTGCTTGATGGGATGACAAAGCACGAGCACGCACGGACCGCCCGGCAACGTGGTGAGCAGGCGCAGCGTGCGTGCATAGGCACCCATTTGAGTATTGCTGAGTTCTTCATCGCCGAGGAAGTATGCGGCGCTGGTGTCGACCACGATCAGTGCGGCTTCACCGTTGCGCTCGCAGTCGGCTTTGAGGACTCCCATCAACTCGGCAATATTGAAGATGCCGGGGATGAACGAGATGTTGTCGTACTCTGGGTTGTCAGTGCGCTGCGCGTCGCTGCCGACAATGCGATAACGGACGTCGTCGGGGTTCTCGCCAACGAAATAGATGACGCGCCCCTTGCCGGCACGGTGCGTGCCGAGCATGGCATTCTTGTCGGTGCAGCTTACGAGTTGGGCGATCAGTAGTGCGACCGCTGTCTTGGCATGGCCGGTCTGCCCGGTCATCGCGTACAGGAAACGGCGCTGGAACAGCCCATCAATCAGATAGTCCGGTAGCGTCATCATCGCGATGAACTTCTGTTTGGACAAGATATTGAGCCGCGCCGTTGGTTTCGGCGCGTGTTTTTTGTGGCCGTGGCCGTGGCCGTTTACCGGCTCGTCAGGAACGACTTGGTCACTCTCATTGAGAGCGTCGGAGATAATCTGTTGCACCGTGGCGACATCGAGGAGCCCGTGCGCAGTAGCGATGCCCTGCAGCTCATCGACCACCTCAACGCGGTCGAGGCCTTTCGACACATAGCCAGCGATGTCGGTGGCGGCGTCCTCGAATATCCGCCAGCGGCCTGCGTCATCTGGCATTGCCGCCATGAGCTTGCGCCACGACACCACGCGTTCCTCAAATAGGCTGGCAAGGCTGCTCATAGCTCGGCCATCCCGACGAACGCCGCCTTAATGATGGTGGCAGTGATTTGGTCCTCGATGCCGCTTGCGATCGCGTATTGCATGAGCGGCGCGATCGCCGCCTCCAGGTCACACTCGCACGCTGCGTACAGCACCGCCCGCGCCTCGGCGCGCGCCTGCAGCACGAGCAGCGGCTGGACCGGCTTTTCACTCATGCGCCTTTGTCCGTCTCGATACACTTCTGCACACACGCATCGCAGAACTGAGCGCAACCGCCCTCCTCGTTCCACATCATCAGCGGCACATCATCATCGGGAATGTGCGCCGCGCAGATCGAGCAGAACGGTGCGATCTTCGAATCCGGCCGGCTCCAGACCAGCTTGCGCTCAAAGCCGCGTTTGAATCGTAGCTTCATGCGCGCGGCTCCCGCGACTGGACCTGGACCACCGATACTTTCCAACCCTTGGTCGTGCAGTAGCTGCGCACCTTATGGCGCGGCCATTTCCGCATGTACTTTACGATGTCGGCGGCCTCGACGACCTGGTCGTCCCATAGGACAATCCCGGCATAGAAGTGCGGAGCGTCGATGACGGCGAGGATTTCTGTCATGGGCACCGTTTGGTTCATCGCCGCCACATCTCCTCGATGACTTCCGCGATGACGTGCCGCAGGCCGCGATGACATTTGTGCCGTCGCAGCATCTTCTCCAGCCTGCGCAGCAGCGCGCGCAACTCGTGGCGCAGTTCGCTCCTCGATATCGATCGGCTCATTGCACCTTTA
>DATLXS010000154.1:0-6871 GCA_035575675.1 Gemmatimonadales bacterium | reverse complement strand
GCAGCAAGCTCTTCCCGACAGACTCGAGTCAGTTCCAGGCTCTGATCTGGTCGCCCATCCTGAGGCGGTTCTGCAGCGATTGCCACCGTCCCGATGCGGCTACGCCCCAGACACCGTACCACGCGAGCTCGGATCCTGCCCAAGCCTATATCGCGGCCCAACCGAGGTTGAATCTCAATACCCCGAGCCAGTCGCGCTTCGTCGTCAGGCTCCGTGATCAGTTCCACCACTGCTGGGCGACGGCCGCCGGCGGCGCGCCCGACTGCCCGGGAAGTGCCGCGGCAATGCTGGCCGCGATCACCTCCTATGCGGACCAGATTCCGGTAACGAACGTCGATCCGACGCTCGTGCTCTCCAGAGCGCTCTCCCTCAAGCAGGGGACGCCCGCCTCGGGCGCCAGCCGCTACGAGGCCAACCTCATCGCGAAGTACGAGTTCAAGACGGGCAGCGGCAGCACGGCCTATGACACGAGCGCAGTCGCGCCGGGGGCGGACCTCACGCTCACGGGCATCGGCTGGGTCAGTGGATGGGGCATCAGCATCGGCGCCGGCGGCTCGGCGCAGGCGTCCGCCTCCGCCTCCCAGAAGCTCGCGCAGATGATCCAGTCGACAGGCGAGTACTCCATCGAAGTGTGGGCAACACCGGCCAACGTTGCCCAGTCGAATGCCTATATCGTTACGTACTCGGGCGACAATACCCACCGCAACATGACCCTCGGACAGCATGCCATGCAGTACGAGGCCCGCACACGCAGCAGCAACACGGACAACAACGGCGCTCCGGCGCTGCTGACGTCCGCGACAGGCATGTTCGCACAGGCGTCCCTGCAGCACGTCGTGTTGACCTACGACGCCGTAAACGGACAGCAGATCTACGTGAACGGCAAGTACACGGGCGATGCGGATCCCGGCAAGGGAGGGACCGTCGGCAATTGGGACGGCACGTTCGCGCTCGTGCTCGGGAACGAGACCACCGGCCAGAGGCAGTGGCAGGGTGTCATCAAGTTCGCCGCGATTCACAGTCGTGCACTCACGGCTGCCCAGGTCCAGCAGAATTTCGCCGCCGGGGTGGGCGAGCGCTATTACTTGCTGTTCAACGTGAGCTCCCTGACGGGCGTGCTGCAGTCCTTCATCATGATGGAAGCCAGCCAGTACGACTCTTACAGTTATCTGTTGCGAAAACCCCGGTTCATCAGCCTGGACCCGAATGCGACGCCGGCGAACATTCCGATCAGCGGCATTCGCATCGGTGTGAACGGTACGATTGCGAGCGTCGGGCAGTCGTATGTAACGGTGAACGCCACCGTCGGCTCCCCGAACTACACTTTCGCGAGCGGTCAGCTGCTGTCGAACGTCGGGGCGGTGATCGCCGCCGACAGGGGAGCGGACAGCGACATCTTCTTCCTCTCGTTCGACCAGCTCGGCTCCAACTTACACCCCTTCGTCGGACCGACTATCAGCAACCCGCCGATGACGGCCGACAACACGCCGCGACCGGACTTCGGCATTGCGACCTTCGAGAGGGTGAATCGCTCCATGTCTGCCATCACAGGTGTGCCGATCACGAACCCGACGGTCTCGACACTGTACAACTCGGAGCAGCAATCGCTGCCCCCCGCGTCGCGGATCGACGCGTTCCTGACGGCCCAACAGACGGCCATCACGCAGCTGGCCACGGCATACTGCGGACAGCTGGTCGATACACAGTCGTTGCGTGATGCCTTCTTCGGACCCGGACTCGACGCCAGCATCACTGCGACCTCGGCGGCGTTCTTCGGCGCGGCCATGCCGAATACGACCAACCGCGGCATCGTGATCAACGCGCTGATTGCGAACGCGATCGGTACCAACGTCGACACCACCGCGGCAACCGCCGCGCACAACGAGCTCGACGCGCTGCTCACCCGAATCCCGACTCTGAGCGCCACTGCAACCGTGTCCCAGGCTACCAAGGCGGCCTGCACGGCCGTGCTCGCCAGCGCCGCGGTGACTCTGCAGTAACGGGGATAAGGAGAGAACCCACATGTTCATTCGCAAAAAGCCTGCGCGGCCCCGTGCTCTGGGCGAGCCGCTCCTGCACGAGAACCACAAGCGTCCCGTCACGCGGCGCGACTTCGTTTCAGCAGGATTGCTCAGCGCCCCCGCGGTCATCATGGCGCCCGCGTGGCTGGCAGCGGTGCTCAGGTCCGGCAACGCGAACGCGCTGTCGACGGACATGCAGGCGCTGCTCGCGGCGAATCAATGTAACGTACCATCGGCAGTAGCTGCGATCTCCGGTGTTCCCTTCATCTGTTTCGATCTCGCCGGTGGGGCCAACCTCGTCGGCTCCGAGGTGCTCGTGGGCGTGCAGGGAGGCCAGAGCAACCTGCTGTCGGCCGCAGGCTACGCGAAGCTCGGCTTGCCCGGCAACATGCTGCCGACTTCGAGCGGCTTCATCAGCAACGCGCTCGGATTGCTCTGGCATTCGGATGGCGCCATCCTGAGAGGCATTCTCAGCAAGGCGACCACTCCGGTGACCGCTGCCGGTACGAACGGAGCGGTGATCTGCGCGCTGTCGCAGAACGATACCGGCAACAATCCGCACAATCCCATGTACGGCATCGCCAAGGCCGGTGCGAAGGGCAAACTCCTGACTCTGATCGGCAGCCAGTCGACGGTATCGGGCGGCAACTCGGCGGCGCCGACGGCCCTGATCGACCCGACATTGCAGCCGACGAAGATCAGCCAGCCGAGCGACGCCGTTGCCCTGGTCAAGTCAGGCAGTGGCACGGGCGACCCCCTTGCCGTGGCGGTCCTCGAGTCCGTGACCCGCATCAGCGGCGGCACCACGCCCTACAACCCGAACGCAACGGATCCGACTGCGGCATTCACGGGGAAACTCGCACGCCCGGCGCCGACCAGCGCGGGACTTGAGTTCTACACTGACCCGGCCGCCGATGCGAACCTCAAGAACCAGGTCCGCTGCGCCTACGTGAGGACGGCGAACACAGCGGATGCATTCGGGAGTTCCTCGGCGCTGGATCCGACGCAGGATGTCAACATCATCGGCGGCGCCTCGCCGATCTTCACTGCAACGGACTTCGCGGATTCAGACATCGCGAAGACGGCCACTGTCATGAAGCTGGTGCTCAACGGGTACGCCGGTGCGGGCACCATCACCCTCGGTGGCTTCGACTATCACGACAGCACCCGGGCCACCGGCGAGACCCGCAACTTCAAGGCGGGCCAGATGATCGGCGCCGTCCTCGAGTATGCACAGCGGGTCGGCTCTCCGGTGATGATCTACGTGTTCAGCGACGGCTCCCTCAGCGCAACCAGCTCGATCGACGGCAGCACTGCCGGCCGCGGCAAGCTCGGGTGGCAAGGCGACAACCAGGACACGGCATCGACTTTCTTCCTCGTCTACAGCCCGAAGGGCCGGCCACAGCTCCTCAACGGCGCGGCGAGCCAACAGATTGGCTACTTCAGCGCCGACGGTTCGGTCGTGCCGACTTCCAGTCCGGCTGCGAACGCCGTGAACCAGCTCGTGCAGGTGGTCATTCTCAATTACATGGGACTCCTCGGGACCAGCAGCCAGTTCTCCACGCTGTTGCCGATGCAGGGTCTGGGCTCGGCGGCGGCACAGGCCGCCTTGACCGCGTTCGCGCCGATAGTATGAGCCCGTAATACGAGGCGCCCATTTCAGTGCACCGCGCAGGGCGCTTGCTCTGCTGCCGTGGAGCGACTCTGTTTTGCGGTCGAGCGATCCCGCGCACCCCACGGCCTGCGGTACACTTCTGATCGGGGAGCTCGGGACTGACCCGCGGGAGCGCGGCAACGATCCTGATCCTCCATGCAAGCGCCGGGGGATCCATGAAACTACGCTATAAAATCCTGGGCGTACTGGTAATGCTCGTGGCACTGGGGGCGCTGTCGCTGGCGCTTGCAATGAGCCACACGTCCGCGTGCGGTCCGGCGCCCTCACCTCCTGCTGGCGTCACCCTGATGAAGGGCATTGTCCATCGTTGCTACGGTTCACCCGACCTCCTCAGGTATGAGGACATTCCCAAGCCTACCCCCGCGGACAATGAAGTCCTGGTCAAGGTGCACGCGGCGTCGGTCAATCCTCTCGACTGGCACCACATGGAAGGCACCCCGTACCTCGTGCGCATGGACGCCGGCTTCGGAAAGCCCGAAAACCCGCGGTTGGGCGTCGACTTCGCAGGGACTGTCGAGGCGGTCGGGAAGAGCGTCAAGCGGTTCAAGCCAGGCGACGAGGTCTTCGGCGGGAGGTCCGGGGCCTTTGCCGAGTACGTCACCGTCCGCGAGGAACGGGCGGTCGCGCTGAAACCGAGCAACGTTTCATTTGAGCAGGCAGCTGCCGTACCGATCGCGGCAATCACCGCACTGCAGGCGCTGCGCGACAAGGGACGGATTCACGCCGGACAGAAGGTCCTCATCAACGGCGCCTCCGGTGGTGTGGGTACGTTCGCCGTGCAGATCGCCAAGTCATTCGGCGCAGAGGTGACCGGCGTATGCAGCACACGGAATGTCGATATGGTCCGGTCGCTCGGCGCTGATCACGTCATCGACTACACCCGGGAGGATTTCACCCAGGGCGCGCAACACTACGACCTGATTGTGGACAACGTCGGAACCCACTCCTTGCTGGCATACAAGCGCGTCCTGAATCCCAACGGCATCTACGTCATGATCGGCTCGACCACCCCCGGTAACTGGTTCGGGTGGCTGGCGACACCGCTCCAGGCCCTGGTGCTGTCGCCGTTCATGAGCCAGAAGGCCGGCATGATGCTGGCGGACCTCGGCAAGGAAGACCTGGCCACCTTGGGCGAGCTCATGCGGTCCGCTAAGGTGACGCCTGTCATCGACAGGCGTTACAAGCTCAGCGAGGCCCCCGAGGCGCTGCGGTATCTGGAAGCAGGGCACGCCCGAGGGAAGGTCGTACTGAGTGTGGAATAGACCATCAAGACCTCGCAGCGCTATCCGAGGGCACTGATATGCACCATTCCCGTCTCTGCGCCGTGCTGATCGACTGCCGCACCTCCGATCTGGACGGCGCCGCCCGTTTCTGGGGCGAGGCGCTGGGTCGCCCCGTGGATCCCGGCCATCCGGGCAGCCGCGGCAACTACCGCATGCTGCACACCCCGCCCGACGAGCCTATCGTGGAGATCCAGCGCGTCGAGCACGAGAGCCGGGTCCACATCGACGTCGAGACGGACGACATCGCTGCCGAAGTGGCGCGCCTGACTAAGCTGGGAGCCAAGGTGGTGGAACGCCTCGAGCGCTGGGTGGTGATGGAGGCTCCGACCGGCCAACGCTTCTGCGTCGTTACGGTGCAACGTCCGGGTTTCCCGAAGAACGCGAACCGCTGGGACTAGCCACTCGCGAGCCTGATCCTTCGGCGCGGGTGGCCATCCGACGGGGCCATCTGCGTGAAAACGTTCTTCGAGCGAGGTTTCGGCGGCGTTCACAACCTGCCGGTGTCGCCGCTCGAGACGATCCGGGCGCTGGTTAAAGCCGCCCATACGGCGGGGCTCCCGGGCCAGCGGACGGCACCCGGATAGAGTCCCTCGATTGATACGCGCCGGCGGGCTGCGGGGTTTCACCATAGCTGCGAAAAAAGGTCTCAACCCTGAAACTCAGTGAGCCGGCTACGCGTATCAACCCCTGTGACGCGCGAGAATGACTACGCCAGAAAAGTGCGATGACCGATTCCCTGTCAGCCGCCGTGATCGGTGCGATCGTCGGCTATCTCATCGCGCGGCACTGTCCCGAGATCGAGGGGTTCCTGCACCTACTCATCGGCTGAAACGAGGTTGTGACCATGTGGACTGAGCCTCTGCTCCCTGTAATGGCCCTCCTGATTCCGATTATCTCGGTCACGGTGAGTTTGGGTGCATTGATCGTCTGGATCGTGGTGTGGTACCGGCGCAGGATGCGCGAGATTGACTGCCGCCATAAGGAGCGGATGGCGGCCATCGAGAAGGGCCTGGAGCTGCTGCCGGAGCCAGTTGCGCAGCCCGAGCAGATGGCGCCGCGCTCACGCTATCTGCTGCGCGGTCTGATCTGGCTCGGTATCGGCCTCGCCCTCACATTTGGCGTGCACGACCGGTTTGGGAGTCAGACGGGATCATTCGGCTGGATCGCGGTCGCCGTCGGCGCTGCCTATCTCATCTACTATTTTGTGGAAGGGCACAGCACGGCAGGCCCGAAGCGCGAAGCGCCCGCGTCCGGTAGCGATCAGACGCCTTAAGGAGAGTGAAAACATCGGGGTCGGACGAAACGGGCGATGCGACGCCGTGTTGACCGATGCCAGAGCCTTGGAGCTCGTGCGCTCGGAGCGCCGCGATGAGGCGATCGCCCTGCTACTGCCTGCCTTCCGACGCAAGGTTTTTGGGTTGGCGTACAGCTTTCTTCGCGACCGTGAGGCGGCAGAAGACGTGACCCAGGACGTGTTCATCAAGGTCTGGCGGGCTCTGCCCGGGTTTGACGGCCGCGCCTCGTTGTCCACGTGGATTTACGCGATTGCCCGAAACGCGAGCTTGTCAGCGCTCCGTGCACGACGCTCGCAGTCCTCTCTCAGCGATCCGGACGTGATGGACGCGGTGGAAGCGATCGATCCTGCTCCATCAGCCGATGACATCGTCGACCGTGCTGCGCTCCTGCGGCTCGTCGATCAGCTCCCCACGAAGCAACGGCAAGTCATCATGCTCTTCTACATGGAAGAGCAATCCCACGAGGGGGTAGCTAATATGCTGGCGATGCCCGTTGGAACAGTGAAAACGTTGCTGCATCGCGCGCGCGCCCGGATGAGCGCTGCCGCCGGCAAATAAGTGCGACCGCATGAGCACACCTGATTCCGAACTCGACAA
>DATLXS010000153.1:0-26487 GCA_035575675.1 Gemmatimonadales bacterium | reverse complement strand
GACAGCGCGTCGGCCTGGGACAGGCGACCCGGAAGCCCCTCGAGGATCTGCTTGTGCTCGGGAATGAGCTCGCGGGCGCGCTGGAGAATGACCTTGCATTCCCGGAGGATGAACGCCACCGAACGGAAATCCCCCGCACCCAGCAGGTAGGGGATGAAGTTCTCGACGATCGAGAGCAGCTCGGCGCGGACCGTGCCGTAGGTCTGCAGCTCGAGCAGATCGAACAACATCGCGAGCACGTTGCCACGCAGATCCTGGGCGTATTCGCGCTCGACCTCTTTGTGGAGATACTCGATCTCCTTGTCGTCGAGGAAGTAGAGCGTCGTGTCGAAGTCGTCGATCGACACGAGCCCTTCGCGCTTGGGGGGCGCCTCCTCTTCCACCTGGCGCCGCACCGTCGTCGGGTCCGCCGAACCGGCGTCGCCACCGGGCGTGCCGCCGCCGCCGATCGTCGGCGCGCCCTTCTCCGCCCGCTCGATCGGTACCGCGTTTTCGCTGGCGAGCTCGCGGAATGTGTAGGTGACCATCTGGAAGTCTTCCGCCCAGAGCAGCGTCAGCAGATCGTCGGCCGCGTCTGCCTGCAGGTTCTTCGCCTGCTGCAGCACCGCGAGGAAGCGCACGATCTCCAATTCCTCGACGCCCGGCTTGAACGTGAGCGAGCGGACACCGTCCTTGAAGAGCGTCCACGCGATGCTTTCGTTACGCTGGTCCTGGTGATAGACGGCGTGATCTTCCCAGCGGATCTCCGTTTCACCGATGTCGAACACCAGATCGTCCGTGGCTTGCCAGATCTGGCGGAACGCGGTGCGAATGTTGTCGACGGCTCGCTGATAGACGGGATTGTTCGGGAGGTACAACTGCGTCGCCCGCATCCCCTTGCTGACGACCTGCATCAGCTCCTCGACTTGCGACGGCGGGAGGGCTAGCTCGGGGATCTCGGCCTGCGGATTCGTCAGATCGCTGCTCCCGTCAGCTCCGCGACCATGGCGACGTCCTTGTCGCCACGGCCACTCAGGTTGACCAGGATGAGTTCGTCAGAGGCTCGGCGGCTTTTCATCACCCACGCAATGGCATGGGCGCTCTCGAGAGCCGGCAGAATGCCTTCTAAGCGCGAGAGGGCCGCAAATGCGTCCAGAGCCTCCCGGTCCGTCACGGCTTCATACAATACGCGCCCCGTGTCTTTCAGGTAAGCGTGCTCCGGGCCCACCCCGGGATAGTCGAGACCTGCCGAAACGCTGTGCGCCGGTTGGACTTGTCCGTCGGCGTCCTGGAGCAGGTAGCTCTTGCTGCCGTGGAAGACGCCGGGACGGCCCGCGCCCAGCGTGGCCGCATGTTTCTGCGTGGCCACACCCTCCCCGGCGGCCTCGACGCCTACCAGGTGGACCGCTTTATCGTCCAGAAACGCCGTGAAAATGCCCATCGCGTTCGACCCGCCGCCGACGCACGCGACCACCGTAGCCGGCAGACGCCCCACCTGCTCCAACATTTGGGCGCGGGCCTCGCGCCCAATCACCGATTGGAAATCCCGCACCAGCCTGGGAAAGGGATCGGGTCCGACCACCGAACCGATGATGTAGTGCGTCGTGGTGACGTTGGTGACCCAGTCGCGCAGCGCTTCATTCGTTGCGTCCTTGAGGGTGCGCGTGCCTGACGTGACCGGCACGACTTTCGCGCCCATCAGCTCCATGCGGTATACGTTGAGCCGCTGCCGGCGCATGTCCTCTTCGCCCATGTACACGACGCACTCGAGCCCAAACCGCGCGCACACCGTGGCGGTCGCCACGCCATGTTGGCCCGCGCCCGTCTCGGCGATGATACGCGGCTTGCTCATGCGCTGGGCGAGCAGCACCTGTCCCAGGGTGTTGTTGATCTTGTGTGCCCCGGTGTGGTTCAGGTCCTCGCGCTTGAGCAGAACCTCGGCGCCGACCTGCGCGGACAATCGCGGCACGGTGGTGATGGGCGTCGGGCGACCGACATAGTTCTTCAGCAACATCTCGAGCTCGGCCCAGAACCGCGGGTCCTGGCGCGCCGCTTCGTAGACGTGCGTCAGCTCCTCGAGCGCATGCATGAGCGTCTCGGGGACGTAGCGGCCGCCATAGGGACCAAACCGACCGGTCGCGATGTCAGTCACAGGTCTCACGTCGGCACGTTGGCACGAGTGTCGTGCCGACGTGCAGTCGTGCCGACGTGCTTCGTTCAAATATCATGTGCGCACTCCAGCATGACGTTTCACCCCCACCAACTCGCGAACCGCCTGCTCCGGGTTAGACTGTCGCGCCACGCTCGTGCCGACCAGCACGAAATCGGCGCCGGCGGCCGCGACCCGCTCCACATCCGCCCGGCTATTGATGCCGCTCTCGGCGACGACCGCGGTATTGCCGGGCACGTCCCGAATCACCGCTTCTGCCGCTCGCAAGTCGACCGCAAAGGTCGACAGGTCTCGCGCGTTCACGCCGATCGCACCCGGCGCGGCGGCCAGTGCCGGCTCGAGCTCCGCTGCCGAGTGAACCTCGATCAGCGTCGGCAAATGCCAGGCGGCGGCCGCCCGCGCGAGGGCCCGCAGCCTGTCCGGCGCCAGCGCGCGCACAATGAGCAAGACCGCGCTCGCTCCAGCCGCCCTCGCCTCCATTATCTGCAGCTCGTCGAGGATGAAGTCCTTGCGCAGCACCGGCACCGGCACCGCCGCGGCGACGCGCTCCAAATCCTCGATCGAGCCTCCAAAGTGCGCATCGTCCGTGAGCACCGAAACGGCCACGGCTCCCCCGCGGACGTATGCGCGTGCGTGCCGCACGGGATCCAGATCAGGCCGGATATCTCCCTGTGAGGGCGAGCGGCGCTTCACCTCGGCGATCAGTCCCATTGTGTCGGTAGGCTCCTGGAACGGTCGCACCGGTGGGGCAGCCGCGGCCTGCCGTTCCAGGTCGCCAGCCCTCCTTTTAAGAGCCTGGACCCGCGTCCGGGTTACGGCCAGAATAGCGTCCAGCGAGAGCGTGAGCGGGTTATCTGACATGCTTGCGTTCGGTCGTTATTCGGGTAGATTGTGGTTCGGTAAATCTTCGGAGCCATAATGCCGGTCACGCGACGCCAGCGCGAGATTCTCGATTTCATCGGGAAACACATCGAAGAGAAGGGGTACGCCCCCAGCTTCGAGGAGATAGCCCGCCAGTTTGGGTTCCAGTCGCTGGCGACGGTCCACGAGCACCTCACGAATCTCGAGCGCAAAGGGTACATCCGGCGGACGCACAACGAGAGCCGGGCAATCGAGGTCGTCCCGCCCAAGGGTCAGACCGGGGCGACGGAGCTGCCGTTGCTGGGTCTGGTCGCTGCCGGCGCGCCGATCGAGGCCGTGACGGAGGGTGAAACGATCGCGGTACCCGACGAGCTGCTGCCCCGCCGTGGCCGCAGCTACGTCTTGAAGGTGCGCGGCGACTCCATGATCGACGAGCATATCAAGGACGGCGACTATGTCGTCGTTCAGGAACGCAACCAGGCCGATGCCGGCCAGACCGTCATTGCGCTCGTCCATGGAGAGGGCGCCACGGTGAAGCGGTTTTACCGCGAGCCCGGCGGGTGGATCAGGTTGCAGCCGGCCAACGATACGCTCCAGCCGCTGCGGCTCAACGAGCGCGATGTCATCGTGCAGGGAGTGGTGGTCGGCGTCATCAGGAAATACTAGCCGTTGCCTTGCGCAGCCGATCGAGTGCGGCGCGCGCCGCGCCGGACGCCACCACTTCGCGCGCACGACCGATTCCTTCGGCCAGCGACGCCGCGATTCCCGCCACGTAGATCGCCGCACCGGCGTTCAGCAGCACCGCCGCGAGCCCCGAGGGATCGGCAGAGCCGTTCCCCAGAATCCGCTCCAGGCGCTCGGCGTTGGCGGCCGGTTCCCCACCCTGCAGTTCTCCGACGTCCTTGATGCCGAGGCGGAAGCGCTCAGGATCGATTTCCCAGCTCCGCACCGTGCCGTCCTTCACCTCCCACACATCCGTCACCCCGTGCGGAGAGATCTCGTCCATCCCGATGCGTCCATGCACGACGAGCGCATGCTCGGCGCCAAGGCGCGCCAGCGCCGCAGCCACGATCGCGGCACGATCAGGGTCGGCGACGCCCACCACCTGCCGCCGCACGCCGGCCGGGTTCGCGAGCGGGCCGACCAGGTTCATGAGCGTCGGAGTTCCCAACTCCCGTCGCACGCCACCAACGTGCTTCATCGCCGGATGGAAGTTGGGAGCGAACAGGAAGACGACACGAGCTTCGTTCAACACGCGACTCGCGCTCGGCGCATCGAGCACGATCCGGACGCCAAGCGCCTCGAGCACATCCGCGGAACCGCAGCGTGACGTGAACGATCGATTGCCGTGTTTTGGGACCACCGCTCCGGCGCCGGCCGTCACGAGGGCGGCGACGGTCGAGATGTTGAACGTCGGCACGCCGCCGCCGCCGGTGCCGCAGGTGTCGACGAGGTGGTTTTGGGTCGCGGTTACGCGCACCATCGCGTCGCGCAGCGCGCGCGCGGCGCCGGCCAGCTCGTCGGCGGTTTCGCCTTTGGCGCGCAGCCCCATGAGCAGCGCGCCGATCTGCGCGGGCGTGGCCTCGCCGCGCATGACGACGCCGAAGACCTCCGCCGTCTGGTCTTCGGAGAGCGATTGACGATTGGCGAGCGCGCTCAGCGCGCGGCGCAGCGGGGAGTCCATGAGGAGTTAAGGCTATCACCCTTGTCAAATAGTGACAACGAGTTGCATCTTTCCCGCGTGACAAGCCGCCCCTTCTTAGCGGTGATTCAATACGACGGGGGGGGCTTCGCAGGGTGGCAGCGCCAACCTGCGGACCGCACGGTCCAAGCCGAGTTTGAAGCCGTCCTGGAGCAGCTGATGGGCCGGAAGACCGCTGCGACCGGAGCGGGTCGGACCGACGCAGGCGTGCATGCGCTTGGCCAGGGCGTCAGTTTCCTCGGCACCGAGCGCTGGGCCGGCGATGCAGCGGGTTTGCGCCGCGCGCTCAATGCCTTGTTGCCGCAGGAGATCTGGGTTCAGCAGGTGCACTCGATGCGGCCGGGTTTCGATGCGCGGCGCAGCGCGACGGCGCGCCGCTACCGGTACCTGATCGGCACTGACGAGGCAGCCGCGTCGCCGTTTCGCAAGCCGTACGAATGGGCCCTCGCTCGCGCGCTCGATCTCGGTGCACTGGCGAGCGCCGCAACGGCCCTGCTGGGAGAGCACGATTTTCGCGGCCTGGCTGCGGCCGGCGCGAACACCGCTCACTACCGATGCCGCGTGGCGCTAGCGCGATGGGCGCCGCGAGCGGACGGAGTGGGGATGGCGTTCACGGTCGAGGCCGATCGATTCCTGCATCACATGGTGCGCTTCATCGTGGGCACCATGGTCGATATCGCCCTCGGCCGGCGCCCGCCGGCGGATTTCCCCAGTCTGCTCGCAGCGACCGACAACCTGGCGGCCAGCCCGCCTGCCCCGCCCCAGGGCTTGTACCTGGACGCGGTGCAGTATCCTCCGGAACTCTACGCCGAGGAGTCCGCGACATGAAGTTTTTCCTCGACACCGCAAGTCTCAAGGACATCAGCTGGGCCGCACAGGCCGGTCTGATCGATGGCATCACGACCAATCCGTCGCTCTTGTCCAAGCAAGCCGGCGATCTCGACCCGCGCGACGTCCTCAAAGAGATCTGCTCGCTCGTGGACGGGCCGGTCTCGGCCGAAGTCGTCGCGATCGGTGCCGAGGGCATGGTCAAGGAAGGGACTGAGCTCGCGAAGATTGCCGACAACATCGTCGTGAAGATCCCGATGCTCGAGGACGGGATGATCGCGGTGCGCCGGCTGGCCGCGTCCGGTATTCGCACCAACGTGACGCTCTGCTTTTCGAGCGTGCAGTGCCTGATCGCGGCGAAAGCCGGAGCGTCGTACGTGAGCCCGTTCATCGGCCGGCTGGACGATGTGGGGCAGGAGGGCATGGATGTGATTCGTGAGGCCCGGGCGATCTTCGACAACTACAACATCGAGACCGAGATTCTCGCGGCCTCGATCCGCCATCCGCGTCACGTCGTGGAGGCCGCGATGATCGGCGCCGACGTCGCGACGTTGCCGCCCGAGGTCCTGAAGAAGCTGCTGCTCCACCCGCTCACCGATCGCGGCCTCGATCAGTTCCTCGCCGACTGGAGCAAGCTGGTCGCGCGGGCGAAGGCCGCGGTGTGAGCTGGGTCTCGCCGCTCTCCGCACGCTACGCCTCTCCCGCGATGCAGGCGCTTTGGGGCGAGCGCCGCCGCATCGGCCTGTGGCGCCGGCTGTGGCTGGCGCTGATGCAGGGGCAAAAGGATCTGGGAGTCGGGATCCCGGATGCAGCAGTGAGTCAGCTTCGCTCGCACCTGGACGACGCCGATCTCGAGAAGGCGGCCGAGTACGAGCGCCGGCTGCGCCATGACGTAATGGCGCACATCCATCATCTCGGCGATCAGGCGCCGGCCGCCCGTCCCTTCATTCATCTGGGTGCCACGAGCGCCTACGTCACCGACAACGCCGACCTGGTGCTGATGCGCGAGGCGATGCAATTGCTGCTCGGGCGGATCGGCGCCGTCCTCGTCGCGATGGGCAAGGTGGCGCGACGCTATCGGGCTCTGCCCTGCCTCGCCTACACGCATTTCCAGCCGGCCCAGCTCACGACCGTGGGCAAGCGCATGACGCTGTGGATGCAGGATTTCGCGCTCGATGCCGAAGAGCTGCTCCATCGCATCGCGACGCTGCAATTCCGCGGTGTGAAAGGGACGACCGGCACCCAGGCGAGCTTCCTCGAGCTGTTCGACGGCGATCACGCCAAGGTCGCGGAGCTCGACATTCGGGTGTCGCGCGCGATGCGGTTCGATCACGTCCTGCCGATCACCGGGCAGACCTACACCCGCAAGCTCGACGGCCAGGTGATGGCGGTGCTGTCGGGCATCGCGCAGTCGGCGGCGAAGTTCGCGACCGACCTGCGGCTGTTGCAGCACGAAGCCGAGCTGCTCGAGCCGTTCGAGAGCGAGCAGGTTGGATCGTCCGCCATGCCCTACAAGCGCAATCCGATGCGCGCCGAGCGCATGACGAGCCTCGCGCGGTTCGTGATCGAGCTGGAAGGCAACGCCTGGCACACCGCGGCTGCGCAATGGCTCGAGCGCACGCTCGACGACAGTGCCAACCGCCGGCTCGTCATTCCCGAGGCGTTCCTGGCCACCGATGCGATTCTGGTGCTCGCGACCAACGTGGCGGCGGGCCTCGAAGTGCGCGAGGACACGACCGGGCAGCACGTCACCAAGGCAATGCCATATCTCGCTACGGAGCGCCTGTTGATGCGCGGCGTGAAAGCCGGCGGCGACCGCCAGCAGCTGCACGAAGTCATTCGCGCGCAGAGTCTCCAGGGCGCTGACGATCTGCTCGACCGCCTGGCCCGCACTCCCGAGTTCAAGCAGCTCGGCGTACGGGCTACGTCCGAGGAGCTGGATCCCGCGGCGTACGTCGGGCGTGCGCCAGAGCAGGTCGATGAGTTCCTCGGTCGAGTGCTTCCCGATCTGATGCGTTCCATTCAAGCGGCCGCACCTGCGGCGGCCGTAGCGGAGGTTCAGGTATGACTGGAGGAGTACTGGTGCAAAGCACGTTGCCCCTCCCGCTCCTGCGTCGCGGGAAGGTGCGCGAGGTGTACGAGGTCGACGAGGGCACGCTGCTTCTTGTCGCCAGCGATCGCGTGAGCGCGTTCGACGTCGTCATGCGCGAAGCAGTGCCCTTCAAGGGTGCCGTACTCACGCAGCTGAGTGCATTCTGGTTCGAGCGCCTCAAATCCGTGATGCCGCATCACCTCCTGACGGCCGAGGCCGACGAAATCGTGGCGCGTGTCCCGGCGCTCGCTCCGCACCGTGACGAGCTGCGCGGCCGCGCGATGCTGTCGCGCCGCGCCACGACCGTGCCGTTCGAATGCGTCGTCCGCGGCTATATCTCGGGCTCGGCGTGGGCGGAGTATCAGAGATCGGGAACGCTCGCCGGCGAGCCGATGCCCCAGGGGCTCGTCGAAAGCGCCCAGCTCGATCCCCCGATTTTCTCGCCCGCGACCAAGGCCGAGCAGGGGCACGACGAGAACGTCACCTTCGATCACGTCGTGAACGGCCTCGGCCGGCTCACCGCCGAGCGGCTGCGTGGCGCGAGCCTGGCCCTGTACGAGGCGGGCCGCGATTACGCGGCGCAGCGCGGCATCATCATTGCCGACACCAAATTCGAATTCGGCACGACGCCGCAGGGTGAGCTGCTCGTGATCGACGAGATCCTGACGCCCGACTCCTCGCGGTTCTGGCCGGCCGACCGCTACGAGCCCGGGCACGGCCAGCCGAGTTTCGACAAGCAGCCGCTGCGCGATTACCTGGCGGGTCTGAAACACCAGGCCAAGTGGAATGGCGACGCTCCGCCCCCGCCCTTGCCGCCCGCGGTGGTGAACGCGACGAGCGAGCGCTACCGGGACGCCTATCGGCGCATTACTGGAACAGAGCTGGAGTGAGGATCGCACGCGAAGGGTGGCCCTTCATCGCGATCGCCTGGCTCGTGACGCTGGCCGCCGCGTTCCTGTGGTGGCCGGCGGCGATTGTCCTGGGCATCCTCGCGGTGTGGGTCGTGGCGTTCTTTCGTGATCCGATTCGCCCCGGTCTGCGCGGTGACCGCTTCGTCGTGGCCGCGGCCGAGGGCCATGTGGTGCACGTGATCGAGACCGACGAGCCGATGTATGTAAAGGAACGGTCGGTCCGCATCTCGATCTTTCTGTCCGTGTTCGACGTCCACGTGAATCGCTATCCCGTGGACGGGACGGTCGAGCTGGTGCACTACCACAAGGGCAAATTCCTGCATGCCGCCGACGAAAAAGCGAGTCTCGACAACGAGCAGTCATCGATCGGCATGCGGGGACCGCATGGGCGGGTGCTCGTGCGGCAGATCGCCGGGTTGATCGCCCGCCGCATCGTCACCGATTCGAAACCCGGTGACCGGGTCACGCAGGGTGCGCGTCTGGGTCTGATCCGGTTCGGCTCCCGCACCGACGTCTTCCTGCCACTCTCGGCGCGCCCGGCCATCAAGGTCAAACCTGGCGATCGCGTGCGAGTCGGCGGGACCGTCCTGGCGGAATACGCGTGAGACCACCGCCTCTGCCGCTCCGCCGCGTGGTCATCGTCGTGCCGAGCCTGTTCACGCTGTTCAACCTGTTCTTCGGGATCTGGTCGATGGTCCTCGCGTCGCGCGGCGAGTTCTACCGCGCGGGCTGGTTCATCGTCTTCGCCGGCATTCTCGACACGCTGGACGGGCGCGTCGCCCGCATTTCGGGAACCGGGACCCGCTTCGGCGCGGAGCTCGACAGCCTGGTCGACATCGTGAGCTTCGGGGTGGCCCCCGCATTCCTCATGTATCAAGTCGAGTTCACGACCGGCGGCCAGGCGTCCTGGATCTTCTGCTACTTCTACGTCATGGCGGCGGCCATCCGGCTGGCGCGGTTCAACATCACCCAGGCTGGACGCGCCAAGGCCTATTTCATCGGCCTGCCCTCTCCAGCGGCCGGGATGACGCTCGCGACGTTCTATCCGTTCACGCAGACGGAATTGTACGCCTCTTTGCATGGTGTGCCCTGGCACCTGACGCTCACATTCCTGATGATCGCGTTGACGATTCTGATGGTGAGCAACGTGCATTATCCGACGCTTCCCCGGGCCGGCTTCCGCACGGCCAGCGGACTATTGGGACTCGCGCTGATTGTTGTTATCCTGGTATTCGGCATCTGGCAGCACGACGTGTTCCTGTTCCCCCTGGGGATCGCCTACATGATCTACGGCGTGGGGCGCGCGATCCTGCTCGGCTTCTTCAGGGCCCCGGCAGAGGATGAGGAGGCAGAAATCGCTGGTCCGATCGTGATCGATGAGACGGCGCAGAACTACCGCAGCGGCGGAGCCGGGGGCGGCGGGGGGACACACCGGCGCCCGGGCACGGGGGGGGGAGTCGCGTGAGCGCCTACAGCGTCGAAATCCGGGTGATGCCTCGCGCATCCTTGCTCGACCCTCAGGGTCAGGCGGTGCAGCACGCCCTCCAGGCGCTCGGTTTCGCCGAAGTCGGCAGTGTCCGGGCGGGCAAACACCTGGTGCTACAAGTGCAGGCCGCGACCCGCGACGAGGCGGCGGCGAGAGCTCGCACCATGTGTGACCGCCTTCTCGCCAATCCGGTGACTGAGGACTACGAATGCAGCGTGTCGCCGTAGTCGTCTTCCCCGGCTCGAATTGCGACGCGGACACGCTCGACGCGGCCCGCGCCGCGGGTTCGGATGCCTACTTCGTCTGGCACAAGGATACGGATCTGAAGCGGGCCGACGCGGTGATCCTGCCGGGCGGCTTCAGCTACGGCGATTACCTTCGCTCCGGGGCGATCGCCCGCTTCTCGCCGGTCTTGCGCGCCGTGACCGCTCATGCCCGTGCCGGCGGCGCCGTGCTCGGCATCTGCAACGGCTTCCAGATTCTGTGCGAAGCCGGCCTGCTGCCCGGCGCGTTGATGCGGAACGCGCGACTCAAGTTCCTGTCGCGGCCGGTGCGGGTGCGCGTCGAAGCGACGGACACGCCGTTCACATGCCGTTACGAGCGCGGTGAGGAGCTGACGATGCCGATCGCGCACGGTGACGGCCGCTACGTCGCCGATGCACCGACGGCGGCGGAAGTCGAGGCCAACGGGCAGGTGGTGTTGCGGTACGTCACGGAGAATCTGAACGGGTCAATGCAGGAGATTGGCGGCGTGTGCAACGCCGGCCGCAACGTGGTGGGAATCATGCCGCACCCGGAGCGCCGCAACGCGCAGGTTCTCGGCGGTCAGGATGGCGCCCGCGTATTTCTCTCTCTGGAGGCTCGCAATGCGACGCAGCACGCTGGCGATTTGCGCGCTGTTGACGGTCGCCACCTTAGGGTGTGATCAAGTCGACGCCGCGAAGACGAAGCTAAAGCTGGCGTGGGACAAGTTGCGGGGCCGCCCGACGACGCAGGCGCCGGCTCCGCCACCGGTCCGGCCCGCAACCGACACCGCGGCCACGCGCGTGGCCGCGCAGCAGCAACAGGCGGCAACCCAACGTCCGCGGCCGCCGTCAGGGCCGACGGCAGGCCAGGCGTTGACGCGGGACGTGCCCTACATCTCCAACGATACCGGCACCGTGAATCCGGGCATGAGCGAGCGCGAGGTCTACGAGCTCTGGGCGGCGCCCGCGGCCGTGCGGCGCGTGGGCATATACACCTATCTCTTCTTCCGCAACGGCTGCGAATACACCTGCGGCACAATGGACGTCGTGACGCTGCAGAGCGGCAAGGTGGTGGATGTGATCGCGCGCTGGGACGGCCACCGCTATTCGGGCGAATCGTCGTCGCCCCCAGGGCGCGTTCCGGTCGCGAACCCGGGGGATTCACTTCACATTACGCCCCCGCCCCCACCGCCCAACCCATGAGTCACGACAAGCCGACGAAGAACGAAGACGAGTATTTTGCTCGCCGCGATGCCGACCTGCTTCGGCAGCAGCGCGCGGCGGCGCAGCAGGCCGCCGCCGAGACCGAGCGCAAGAAACATTTCATGAAGTGCCCCAAGTGCGGCTACGACCTGATCAGCGGTGACTGGGACGGCGTGCAGATCGACCAATGCACGCATTGCCACGGCATCTGGTTCGATGCGGGGGAAGCCGAGTCGCTGATGAAGACGTCGGCGCCGAACATCCTCGCCCGCGTGTTCCGCGCGGTCGCGAAGGGCGTGACACGGAAGTGACAGATCCGAAGATCACACCGGAGCTGGTGCAGGAACACAACCTCACAACCGAAGAGTACGAGCGCATCCTCGCAATGCTCGGCCGGGCGCCGACCTTTCCCGAGCTGGGCATTTTTTCGGCCTTGTGGAGCGAGCACTGCTCCTACAAGCACTCGCGACCGATTCTCAAGACATTTCCCACCACCGGGCCGCAGGTCGTCCAGGGCCCGGGCGAGAACGCGGGCGTGTTGCGGCTGCCGGGCGGCTGGGCCGTCGCCTTCAAGATCGAGTCCCACAACCATCCGTCGGCGGTCGAGCCCTATCAGGGAGCGGCAACCGGTGCCGGCGGCATCCTGCGCGACGTCTTCACCATGGGCGCGCGGCCTGTGGCGCTGCTCAACAGCCTTCGCTTCGGCCCGCTCGACGACGCGCGCAACCGCTATCTGTTTGCGGGCGTGGTCCGCGGCGTCGGCGACTACGGCAACTGCGTCGGCGTCCCCACCCTCGGCGGTGAGGTCGATTTCGCCCCTGGCTACTCCGGGAATCCGCTCGTCAATGCGATGTGTGTGGGAGTGTTGAAGGAGAAAGATCTCATCAAATCGGCCGCGCACGGCGTGGGTAACGTGCTCCTGGCTGTCGGGTCGAGCACTGGGCGGGACGGGATCCACGGCGCGTCGTTCGCGTCCGAGGAGCTCACGAAGGAAAGCGAGCGGCGCCGGCCCCAGGTCCAGGTCGGCGATCCGTTTACGGAAAAGCTGCTGCTCGAAGCAAGCCTCGAGCTGATCGCGTCCGGCGACATCGTCGCGATCCAGGACATGGGCGCCGCGGGACTGACGTCGTCGTCGGCCGAGATGGCGGCGCGAGGTGGGGTTGGCGTGGAAATCGATCTGTCCAAGGTCCCCACCCGCGAGCCGGGGATGACGCCCTACGAGATCCTGCTCTCGGAATCCCAGGAGCGCATGCTGGTCGTGGCAAAGAGCGACCGGATCAAAGACGTCCAGGCAATCGCCGCGAAGTGGGAGCTTACCGCGACTCCGATCGGCAACGTCACCGCTGACGGCATGTACCGGTGCACGTGGCAGGGCAAGGTCGTCGTGGAGATCCCGGGGCAGAAGCTGGTCGACGACGCGCCGGTCTACTATCCGGATGCCAAGGAGGATCCCCGCATCGCCGAGTTGCGGGCCGCATCGCCCACGCACCGCGCACCACGCACGTCTCCCACGGACGCCTTACTCACGCTTTTGGATTCGCCGTCGATCGCTAGCAAGCGCTGGGTCTTCGAACAGTACGATTCCACCGTCCAGGCCGGCACCGTCATTCCCCCAGGTGGCGACGCCGGGGTGCTGCGTGTGCGTCACGAGGACTTCGGGATCGCGGTGAAGACCGACTGCAACAGCCGTTACGTGCGGCTCGATCCCTACGAGGGCGGCAAGGCGACCGTCGCCGAGGCAGCGCGCAACGTTGCCTGCACCGGCGCCCGGCCACTCGGCATCACCGACTGTCTCAACTTCGGCAGCCCCGAGCGACCCGCGGTCTTCTACCAGTTTCGCGAAGCCTGTCGCGGCATCGCGGATGCCTGCCGGGCGCTCGGGACGCCGGTCACCGGCGGCAATGTGTCCTTCTACAATGAGAGTCCCACCGGCGCCGTGGATCCTACCCCGGTCGTGGGGATGATCGGCTTGCTCATGCGCGCCGACCGCGCCGTGCCGAGTCACGCGCGCGCACCTGGTGACGTCGTGCTCGTCTTTGGGGAAACGCGGGCCGAGCTGGGTGGCTCGGCGTACTGGGAGGTGTGTCAGGAGTTCCTGGGCGGCCAGCCGCCGCGTGTGGACCTCGAGGCGGAGAAACGTCTCATCGAGCTCCTGGTAACCGGTGCGGAGCGCGGCCTATTCCGTTCCGCTCATGATTGTTCGCGCGGCGGCCTGGGCGTCGCGCTCGCCGAGGTCGCGATGGGCGGTCCGTACCAGGAACAAGGATTCGGCCTCGACATTGATGTAACCACGTACCACGCACCACTCGCCACGCACGAGTTGTTGTTCAGCGAATCCCACGGTCGCGCCGTCGTCACGTGCTCGCCGGAGCGCGTCGGAGCGGTTCAGGCGCTCGCCGGCGAGCTGGGTGTTCCGCTCCTCCGTGCGGGTACTGTTGGCAGCCCCGACGGAGCCTTCCGGATCAGGCTGCGAGAGGGAACGATCGAGGAGTCTGTCAGCCGGTTGCGCGACGTATATTTCAGCGCCATTCCACGGCGCATGGGAGACTGACACCAGCATGTGCGGCATCATCGGCGTAGCGGGCGTCCCCGACGCATCGCGCATCACATACCTCGGGCTCTACAGCCTGCAGCACCGCGGCCAGGAATCAGCAGGCATGGTCGCGGTGGACGGGGCCAGCGTGGCGCGCTCGCACCGCAGCATGGGACTCGTGTCCGATGTCTTCAGTGAGACGGTGCTGGCCGGGATGCCCGGGGATGTGGCGATCGGTCACACCCGCTACTCGACCGCCGGCTCTTCGGTGCTCGCCAATGCGCAGCCGATTCTTGCGGGCTACCGCGAGGGACCGCTGGCGCTCGCGCACAACGGAAACCTGACCAATGCCGCAGCGCTGCGGTCCGATCTCGTCGCCAAGGGATCGATCTTCCAGACGTCGTCGGACAGCGAAGTCCTGATCCACCTGATCGCCCGCTCAGAGGCCCGCGAGCCCGAAGACCAGCTGCTCGATGCGCTGGAGCGCGTCGAAGGCGCCTATTCGCTGGTCGTCACCATCGGCCGGACGCTGTACGCGATCGTCGATCCTAGAGGGTTCCGGCCGCTGTGGCTCGGGAAACTGGGCGACGGCTACGTCGTCGCCTCCGAGACGTGCGCGCTCGACCTGATCGGCGCCACCGCGGTCCGCGAGATCCTGCCCGGCGAATTCCTCCGCATCCAGGGCTCGCCGCCGGAGCTCGATCGCCTGCCGGCGCTCCCCGCCAAGCCGCATCGACGCTGCATCTTCGAGCTGGTGTACTTCTCGCGGCCCGACAGCACGATCTTCGGCCGGTCGGTCGATCGCGTGCGCCGGGCCCTGGGGCGCGAGCTGGCGCGCGAGCACCCCGCCGCGGGTACCGACTGCGTCTTCTCGGTGCCCGACTCCTCCAACGCGATGGCGTTGGGCTTTGCGGAGCAGTCGGGGCTGAAGCTCGAGCACGCGCTGATCCGCAATCACTACGTCGGCCGCACGTTCATCAATCCGACGCAGGCCGCGCGCAACGCGAAGGTGAAGATCAAGTTCAACCCCGTGCGCGAGGTGCTGGCGGGGAAGAGGGTGGTCGTTGTGGACGATTCGTTGGTTCGCGGCACCACGAGCCGCGAGCTGGTGCAGATGATTCGTCAGGCCGGCGCCCAGGAAGTCCACTTCCGCGTCGCCTCGGCGCCGATCACCGGTCCCTGCTATTACGGCATCGACACGCCGACCAAGTCCGAGCTGATTGCCTCGAGCCATTCCCTCGAGCAGATCCGCCAGCACTTGGGCGTCGAGACCCTCGGCTATCTATCCCTCGAGGGCATGAAGCGCGCCGCCGCCGGCGATGCGACCGAATTCTGCGATGCCTGTTTCTCGGGTCAGTATCCCACGGCAATTCCCGCGGACACCCAGCAAACCCGCCACGCCACGCCGTTACAGGTGACGTTGGCGGTCTAGGGGCCCGTCACGTCCTTCAGCGGTTGACGATGCGCGCGGGGATCGTGAGGACCGGCATGCTGCCGATGGCCATGACGCCCGCGAGCGCCCGATCGAGATAGGCCGCGACGTAGCACGCGAACAGCAGCGGGATCACACGCCGGGTGACGCGGGTGTAGAGGCCTGCTTCCGTCACGGTCTTCGTCACTTGTGCTGGACTCCGGTCTGCGCCTGTCGAAGCCGGTGCGCACGAAAGAACGCCCACATCAGGCTCGATGCGTCGATGCTGTTGCTCGTGCGCCCGACGAACCATTCCGGCAGCGGCTGGCCACCGGGCCAGGTGTGACCTCCGCCCTTAATGGTATAGAGCACCACCGCCGCGTCGTCGGCGCACCGCGTGTATTCGCGGCGCGTGACGTCCGTTGCGACCACGGAGTCGACCGGGTTCATCCCGCAGCGGTTTCTTCGGGCCCACCTTGCCGTAAAGGCACGGACGCCCTGAAATCGCTGCGGGGCAACCCACGAGAACCCGCCCGTGTACGGAGCAGCCCTATCGGCGGTCCCGTGAAACGCGATCACCGGCACCGGCCGCTGGTCCGTGCACCAGCTGAACGGTAAGAAGAGAGCAGCTCCCACCATCCCGACCGCGGCGATCCGGTCGGAGAGCGTGCAGGAGAGCGCGAACGACATGCCGCCGCCATTGGACAGTCCGTTGGCGTAGATCATCCGCGGATCGATGTTGTAGCGCGCCTCCAGCGTGTCGATCAGCTCCGAGATGAATCGGACATCACGCGACGGTCCGGCTTCGCTCCCCTCGTGCCAGACCCGTGGTCCGCCACCGCCCTCTCCCGACGGGTACACGACGATGAAGCCGTGCTCATCCGCCACGCGGTTCCACTGGCTCGTCTCCTTCTGTGCCGCACCCCACAGCCCCGCCCCGTGCAGGCTGATGACCAGCGGCGTTGGCTTCGCGCGATCGTAGCTCCTCGGCACGTAGAGGACGTATTCGCGGTTCCGCCCGGAGGAGAGGAACGAACCGGTGGGCCGGTTGGCCACGCGGAACGACACCGCTTCTACCAGCACCAGCAGCACGGGCAGGCTCAACAGCGCCAGCACAGCGCCGATGGCGCGCTTTCCCGCGGTCACCGATGCCGGTTCCAGGCGAGCGCCAGCGGAGCCGCCGAGATGCGCACGAGCGGGACCGCCAGGATCGCGATGAGCCCGAGCAGCGAGCGCGCGACGAATGGCGTGGAGAAGAACCACACCAGCACCCCGTAGAGCGCGAGCACGGCGACACACCAGCAGGCCGCGCCGAGGACGAGCGCGCGGTCGCCCAGCAGCCGGCTGCGATCGAGGCGCGTCGCGATCCAGGCGGCAGCGGACATCTTGATGCCTACCAGGATGGCCAGGATTTGCGGCAGCGCGTTCCAGAGCGCGCGCTGCGCGCTGGGGGTGTCGACGATCCACTCGACGATCGGTCCCAGCAGGATCAGCAACGTCAGCGTGAGCAACACGCTCCCCTTGACGATCCATGCACGGCCGGTCAGGCCGACATGCAAGCTCTGCACCAGCTGCTTCCAGGTCGCGACGATGAACGCCGCCAGGACGAGCAGCACGACGCTCGCCGCGCGCGGCGTCCCGATGGCGTCATGCAGGCGCCGCACCCGTTCCGTCACGAGGGGCCAGGTGCCGGACCATTCGAGCGCGAGCGGCAGCGCGACGAGCACGAGCAGCCACGCGGCCAGCGTGCTCCACAGCGCCATCTTGAGCTTGGCGGCGATGAGCTCGGCGCTGGTCAACGGCCGCGTCGCGATGAACGGCGGCACGCCGTAGGCATCGCGCACCTGGGGATTCGGCCGGCTCACGGTCCACCCCGCGAAGGCGGCCATGAACGGCGGCGTGAGCAGCGCGAGGAACAGTATCTCGAAAGCGAACGCCGGTGCGTCCCTGGCGAGCCAGAGCACCGCCAGCTCGAACGGCAGCAGGAGGCCCACCACCGCCGGCAGCGACCAGCCGTGCCGCCGCCACTCGAACCACGCTTGGGCGCGAGCGGGCGAGGCAAACCGCCGCGGCACTTGCGGCCGGCGCTGCGCGCGAGCGAACAGTCCCCGCCAATCGGGCACCTCGCCGCGGCGTGCGCGCGCCACGGCGAAGCGGGCGGCGAGGAACGCGAGGGGGATCTGCGGCGCCACGATGGCCACCATCACGGCCTCGGACGCCTGGTAACGGAGCGCCAGGAGCACGATGGAGTCGACCGTGCCCAGCCACAGCACGGCGAGGATCACGCGCAGTCCGGGCACGCCGTAGGGCATCCAGGTCAGCGCCTGCGTCCAGGCGAGCAGCGACACGGCCGCCAGCGCCGGCCAGATCACCGGGATGTCGAATCCCGCCGGCCACACGGCGAGAAACCGCGTGGCCAGCCACAGCATCGCCATGGCCGCGGCGCCGTACAGCATCGGCCAGAGCGTCAGCGCGGTGGTCGAAACCGGCAGCGTGAACATGCGCGCGGGGTACATCGATTGGCGTCCCGCCACGTCACCGGACAGACCGAAGGTGAACACGGTCAGGACATACAGGAACGTCGCCGTCAGTGGCACCATCACGACGACCGCAAACCGCTCATCACTGTCCATGTTGAGGGTCAGGCTCGACTCGGGGACCAGCAGCTTGATCGTCGCCAAGACCAGAAAGTACCCGGCGAGGGCGACGAGCCCCCAGCGATGCCGCTGCCGGAACTCCCAGGCGATGGCGCGGGCGGCGGACGCCATCGCCTACGTCCCGACGTGGGCGACGAAAATCTCGTCGAGCGACGGGACGCGTTCACCGACGCGGTGCGATTCCCTGATGGCAGCGAGCGGCGCGCTCAACACGATCTTGCCGTGGCTGATCATCGTGACGTGATCGGCAACCTGCTCCACTTCGTCCAACAAGTGCGACGAGAAGAGCACCGTCCGCCCCTCGTGGGCGATGGTGCGAATCACGGCACCGAGGATGTCGCGACGCACGATGGGGTCGAGGCCGGACGACGGCTCATCCAGGACCAGCAGCTCGGGCCGATGGGCCAGCGCGATGAGGAGTCCCGCCCGCGCCTTCTGCCCCTTGGAGAGCTCCCTGACCTTCGCCGCGGGATCGAGCGCGAACGCCCCTCGCAGCTCTTCCGCGTAGGCGTCATCCCACTTCGGATAGAAGGCGCTGGTGTACCGAATCAGCTCGTCGACTCGCATCCAGCCGGGGAGGTCGTTTTCCTCGGACAGATAGCCGATCCGCGACAGGACGGCGACCGGGTCGGCGACCGGATCGAGGCCGAAGACGCGCACCGCGCCGCTTTCGGCTCGTAGCAGACCCAGAATGTGCCGGATGAGCGTCGTCTTCCCCGCTCCGTTTGCGCCGACGAGGCCATAGACCGCCCCGCGCGGGAGGGACACGCTCACCGAGTCGAGGGCCGTCGTGGCACCGAAGCGGCGCGTCAGCTCCGACACGCTGATCACCGATTCACTCACCCTCGTCGCATCTATAGCCATTGTGGGCGGGACCAACTCTTTCGCACTCGGCTAGGCTGGGCCAACTGTGCCAAGCGAAATATCTCCAGCTGGAACATAGGTGCACATCACCACGCCAGTTATTGAAATCTTCGAAGCCACGAGCCGCTGTGCACATGGCCTTGCACGGTTTTCAAACAGTCGCTTGCCACGGCCAAGAACGACGGGGGACACGCAGGTATTGTATTCAGCAATGAGCGATGCAGCTTGTCGCGTCTGAATTGAGCCCATCCCGAGTGCACCCCGAATGCGTCGCAGCCACTTCCGCATGATCGCCACCGCCCCAAGTGCTTTGTCGTGCACAGTACGACGCTCGTGGGCGGGATTCAAGAGCGCTACCGCCGTGTGACCACGCGAATGTAGGGGCGCAGCATGCTGCCCCCTACCAACATCGCGTGCCCCTACCCCCCCGGCGTTTTGGGCGCCATAATCGCGGTATGTCCGTTGAGCGCCACGTCTATTTCTTCGGCAACGGCCGCGCCGACGGCTCCGCCGCGATGCGTGACATCCTGGGCGGGAAAGGCGCCGGCCTCGCCGAAATGGCGAACCTCGGCCTGCCCGTCCCTCCCGGCTTTACGATCTCCGCCAAACTCTGCATCGCCTATGTCGCCGAAGGGACGTTTCCGCCCGCGCTCCGCGCCGAGGTCGACCGCCACCTGAAGCATCTGGAGCGCGTCACCAAGAAGGGGTTCGGCGACGCCAAGAATCCGCTCCTGGTCTCGGTTCGCTCGGGCGCCGCGGTGTCGATGCCCGGGATGATGGAGACGATCCTCAACCTTGGCCTGAACGATCAGACGGTCGAAGGGTTGATCGCCGGGTCCAAGAACCCGCGCTTCGCGTACGACTCCTATCGCCGCTTCGTCCAGATGTATGGCGACGTCGTGTTCGATCTCGGCAAGGATCCGTTCGAGGCAGAGCTCGACAAGGCCAAAGCGCGCCGCAAGGTCAAACGCGACATCGATCTGCCCGCCGACGATCTCCACGACCTCGTGCACGACTTCAAGACGATCGTCAAGAAGCGCACCGGGCATCCCTTCCCCGATGACCCGCACGAGCAGCTGTGGGGCGCGATCGAGGCGGTGTTCAAGAGTTGGAACACGCGTCGCGCCAAGGATTACCGCCAGGTCAACGGGATCCCCGACAGTCTGGGGACCGCCGTGAACATCGTCGCGATGGTCTACGGCAACATGGGCGACGACTGCGGCACGGGCGTGGCATTCACGCGAGACTGCAGCACCGGCGAGCACGTGCTGAACGGCGACGTGCTGACCAACGCGCAGGGCGAGGACGTGGTCTCCGGCGCACGGACGCCTGAGTCGATCCAGAAAATGAAGCGCGGTAAACTCGCCAGGATCTATCGCGAGCTCGATCGCCTCGCGACCAAGCTCGAGACGCACTTCAAGGACGTGCAGGACGTGGAGTTCACGTTCGAGCACGGCCAGCTGTACATGCTGCAGACGCGTCGCGCGCAACGGACCGGAATGGCCGCGGTTCGGTCTGCGGTCGAAATGGTGGACGAGGGGCTGATTACGGAGGACGAAGCGATCCAGCGCGTGCCGCCGCAGGATCTCGATCAGCTGTTTCATCCCATGGTCGATCCCAAAGCGAACGTCACGGTGCTCGCCAAGGGACTGCCCGCCTCGCCGGGAGCGGCGACCGGCGAGGTCGTGTTCGATGCCGACGAAGCGGAGGCGCTCAAGAAAAGGGGCCATGATGTGATCCTCGTGCGCCCCGAGACGTCGCCCGAGGACTACCATGGTATCGTGGCGGCGCGCGCTATCCTCACCGCACGGGGCGGCATGACGAGCCACGCGGCGGTCGTGGCGCGCGGCATGGGCAAGACGTGCGTCGTGGGCGCCAAGGAGCTGGACGTCGATCCCGCCGCGGGCCGGTTCCGCGTGAACGGACGCGCCGTCAAGCGTGGTCAGGTGATTACCGTCGATGGGACGACGGGGCGCGTCATCCTCGGAGCCGCGAAGCTCGTCACTCCCAAAGCGGGGAAAGAGTTCGAGCGCCTCATGTCATGGGCGGACGCGAAGCGTCGGATGCGGGTACGCGCCAACGCCGACATTCCGGCCGATGCGCGCCGGGCGCGCGAATTCGGCGCCGAGGGGATCGGGCTCTGCCGCACCGAGCACATGTTCTTCGAGGGTGACCGCATCACCCTCATGCGGGAGATGATCGTCGCGACGGACGAGGCGGGCCGCCGCAAAGCGCTGGCGAAACTCCTGCCGATCCAGCGCCGCGACTTCGAAGGGATCTTCGAAGTCATGGATGGGCTGCCGGTCACAATCCGGCTGCTTGATCCCCCGCTGCACGAATTCCTGCCGCATACCCGTGAGGAGATCGCAGCCCTCGCCAAGCATGCCAAGGTCCCAGCGGCACAACTCGAGAAGCTGATCGAGTCCCTACGGGAGGCGAACCCGATGCTGGGCCATCGGGGCTGCCGCCTGGGCATCACCTACCCCGAGATCACCGAGATGCAGGCGCAGGCGATCTTCGAGGCGGCGGGGCACGTGGCGGGCAAGGGAAAGAAAGTCACCGTCGAGATCATGGTGCCGCTGGTCGCCGACGTGCGTGAGTTGCTCAATCAGACGCAGCTCATTCGCAAGGTCGCGCAGGAGGTGTTCCATCGCGAGGGTCGCGCCGTCCCGTACCTCATCGGCACGATGATCGAGCTGCCGCGCGCCGCGGTCACGGCCGATGAGATCGCCAAGGAAGCGGAGTTCTTTTCCTTCGGCACGAACGACCTCACGCAGACGACGTTCGGTCTCTCACGCGACGACGCCGGGCGGTTCCTGCCGTTCTATGTGGAGCACGGGCTGTTGCCGGAGGATCCGTTCCAGGTCTTGGACCAGGGCGGCGTGGGCAAGCTCATCGAGATGGCGGTGAAGCTCGGACGCACCACGCGCCACGACCTCAAGATCGGGATCTGCGGCGAACACGGCGGGGAGCCAAGCTCGGTGAAGTTCTGCCACCGCGCCGGAATGAACTACGTGTCCTGCTCGCCCTTTCGGGTGCCGATCGCCCGCCTCGCCGCGGCCCAGGCGGCCCTCGAGGAGGCGGGCGTCGTCAGTCGCACCCGGGCGACGGTCTAATCAACCGCCCCGATTGCCGATCGCTCCGAACACGCCGGCGATACACAGCCCAATCACCAACGAAACCGTGGCGACGACGTAGCCGGTGCTCTTCGACAAGCGGTGTGTCGTGGACACGCCGATCGCCGTCAGTACCAATCCCCAAATGCTGAACGGATTGATCCCCTTGAGCACTGCGCCCAGGAAGCCGTGTGCCGGGATGAGCAGGTCCAACCCCAGCGCGGGCTGCAGATCCTGCATCGAGGTGATCTGCCCGGTGCCTTGCAGGTGAATGACGAGCGTACCCACGATCGACAACAGGATCGTGGATGGGATGGCGGCGAGGGCTGACACGCCCATCAGCGTCCCGAACTTGGCCTCGCCGCCGAAGATGGACACGAGCACCCACAGCAGGCCGCCGGCGATCACGAGGATCAACCCGATGCCGAGGGGAACGAAGATCGCGCCGATCCAGAGGAACTTGCTGGGATCGGGACCTCCCGCGGGGCGCGTCGCCATCTGCGCCGCCATCCCTGCCTTCATGAACGGCATGTTGAAGAAGAAGAGCGCGAGCTGCACGACGCAAATCACGACAAACGGCATCAGGAAGGTCGGTCGCTCGCGGACCCGCTCGAACACGGCACCCGGCTCGTAGAGCACTTTGAACACGTCGGCCAGCGAGCTTGCCTCACCGCCCTGCTGCGTGGTGGGTTGCTGAAACCCAGCGCCCATTCGGCCTCCCGTTATGGGTTTGGTGTACCGAAACGGCGCCAATATAGACCGGGAGACGGGAAACGGGAAACCTAGGGCTTCATCAGCTGGCCCCAATAAACGACGACCTTCGTCCCTCTCTCCACAGTGCAGCCGCTCTGCGACCATTGCGCGGTCTTGTATTGCGGTATGAGACGGTTTAGGACGTCGAGGCACGACTCTCCACTGGCGTAAACGCCGTCGCTGGCCCGCGCTTCACTTGCGCGCGCCGCATGCGCGACAACGGTCTCGTGCGAGTCGAGCACCAGTGCGATCGCAACTTGCGAAAGGCCTTGCCCGAACATTTCGGGGTGGTATTGACGCGCCAGGGTGCGGACGAGCTCGCCACGTCGATTGGTGTCGGAGGTGTGTTGGCGAATCGCCGGCGCCATCGCGGTATCCTGCGGCTGCGGGTCGTGGTGAATCCAGATGAGGCGGACGTTATCGCGTACAAGCCCGCGCAGCGCCCGTGGGTTGACGACCAGCCACCCGTCGTGACTCGGGTCGACGAACGGCGCTGCTGACTTCAAATCAGCGATGCTAATCTCATTACTCGGACGCGCATTGCCGAGATAGTGGAGCGTCGCCTCCGAGCTGCGATATACTCGAAGCTTGGCATCGGCAATCAGAAACACATCCATTGGCGGTCCGGTTGGCGCGAGCAGCGTCGGCGTCATGATACCAGCGGAGCTCGAGTGCGCCCAGCGCTCGATCTCCGGGCGTAGGCGCTCGGCGGTGCTCACGACCATCCGATCGGTGAGCGCCGTCGCGACATCGGCCAACTCCATCACCGTGGAATCGCCCGACGCGGCATCAATCCGGAAATCACATTGAATGTTGATCAAGATTCTGACCGCGCGGCCACCGACCCGGGCGGGCCGGAATATCGCGGTGAGAATCGAATGCTTGGCGGATTCATCGAACCCCGCGTTGGGGCTGGATTTGACCTTGACCGACGCAGGCTCGACGCGACCCGTGGTATCAACGATCGCCTGCACCACGACCCGGCCCTGGATGCCGGCACGGCGCAGCAACTCCGGGTAGACCGGCCGAGGTGCCGACAGCACTTGGGGGCGCTGATCGAGCACCGCTGCGGTGGACACGTTGTCGACCGCGGCAGGAGCAGCGGCCGGAACGCCCGGCTCGGAGGGGCGCGGCGTCTCGCATGCCAGGACAATCGCGGCAACGGAGATGAGCGCAGCGATTCCCGCTCGAGCCCAGCGCCACCGCGGCAACTGGGCGACCATGCGGCGAATCCGGGACTCGAGGAATGAAGCCGGCTCGCCGAATGCGGCCACGCCGAGCAGCCGCGGACTGCGGCGAGAGCCGACGCGGAGCAACAACTGGCCGTAGGCCGGCGCCGAGCGTCCCTGCGCGAGGACGCGCGCATCGCAGTCGATTTCGACGGCCAGCCGCAGCCGCCGCCACTGCCACCAGAGCGCGATATTCCAAGGTGCCAGCAGCACGAATGCGAATCCGAGTGCAATCACAACGGGATCTGCAGTCCGGATGTGCTGCTGCTCGTGTGCCAGCATCAGCTCACGCTCTTCCCGAGGCATGTGCAGCACCCATTCCGGCACGACGATACGAGGCGACCAGAGACCCGCGACGGCTGGACCAACATCGCGCGAGATCAAGACGTCGAGGCCGTCAACCGCGGCAACGCGCCAGCGGCGCCGCTGCGAGACGAGTCGAGTCGCCGGAGCGACGAGTGCCAGGAGAATGGCGAAGGATCCAAAACTCCACATCCAGCGCAAGGGGAGATCGAGATCGGCGAGAGAAAAGGCCGATGGTGGAGGTTGGTCGAGATTCGTGGAGGTTGTGTGGGTCGGCAGACTCGGTCCGGACTCGAAGACAACCGGAATCGGAGCCGCGAAGGTGGCGAATGCTTCTGGACGCACCCAGGCGGCCACCGGAACCACGTATGAGCCCACGATCGCAATCACCCACGCCCAGCGCGTCGCCCGGCCGGCGAAATGCAGTCCGCGCTCGAGCGCGTGTCCCACGATGACGAAGGCGAGGCCGATTCCCAGGCCATACAGCATCCAGACGGCGATCACTTGGCACCTCCCTTGAGGCGCGTTTCGAGGAGTTTGCGCAGCCGGCGCAGCTCCTCGTCGCTCAGATTCTTGTCGGAAACGAAATGGGTCATCAAGAGCTCGGGAGAGCCCTGGAATACTTTGTCGACGAGCTGGCGCAGCGCGTTGCGGCCGGCGGCCTCGCGCTGGACCAGCGGGTTGTAGCGATGGGCGCGACCTTCACCGGTGTGCGCGACGTACCCCTTCTGCTCGAGGGTGCGCAGGACCGTCAGGACGGTCGTGTAGGCAAGCTCATCGGCGAGTCGCTCACGCACCTCGGCGACGGTAGCGTCGCCGAGGTCCCAGAGCACGCTCATGACGTCCAACTCGCGATCGGTGAAGGCAATCCGCATGCGGCTCTCCAGCTACTAGTGTTGTAGTAGTTATAAGTAGCAGGTCCCGCGTTGTCAACTAGATCTTTAGTAGCAGATCTGCCCGGGCCCGGGCTTCCCGGGGCCTTCTGCAGGATGTAGGGTATTAGACCGAGACCATGATCCCATCTCTCGCCGTGCTGGTCGGACTGCTGCAAACCGCGGCGCATCCACTTCCCGCGCGGGGGCCGCGCGCACCGGATCCCGTCCGCGTGTGGCGTACCGACTCCACCGCGTACGTCAAGCTGCGCGACCCCGGGCATGTGACGCTGTTGTACGTCGACGGCGTCGGCCGCATCCTCGTGGTCTATCCGCTCGTTCCCGACGATCCCACGATCATGTCCGCCGATGCGCCGGTCGCGCTCGATCTGCCGCCGGAGGCACAGGGCAACCCCGCGACGCTCGTCGCAGTCCGGTCGCGCTGGCCGTTCGACTTCGCGTCGCTCCGGCTCGGATCCTGGTGGGACTACCAGAATGCCTTGCTGCTACAGCCCACCGCCGGCGATCCGCTCGCGGCGATCCTCGACATCGCCGAGCGCGTCACGGGGGGCCGTCCGTACGACTACGGTGAGGTGACCTACTCGCCCGAAGGGACGGTCGTGGCGCGCGGGCCGGTCCGCCAGCCCGATGTCTGCCTGAGCTGTGTGCGCCACGGCACGGCGGTCGCTGCCGTTGCTGCCGCCGCCACGAATTCCGTCGACTGCTCGAACGCCTCACTCACGAATTCGTTCTGCGGCGTGAACAGCGGCAGCGTCACGATTGCGAGCGCGCCCGCTCCCGCTCCACAGCCGCAGCACGTGGTCTATCAGCCGGCACCCGAGCCTGCCTACGTGCCCTACTTTGTCCCATTCGGGCACGGCATGCGCCGGCGCTTCGAACCTCCTCCCGTGGCACCTCCGGTAGCCCCGCGGTCGCAGGGAGTCGCCTATCCGATCGCCCCGCGTCTCGTCGTACCCTCGTCATCGCAGTTGGGGACGTTTACCGGTAGACATCACTAGAGGAAAAGGAAAAGGGACTAGGCCTCAGAAGCCCCTAGTCCCCAATCCCTAGTGGAGGCGCGGGGAATCGAACCCCGGTCCGAGCATGACTCCGATACCGCTCCTACGTGCGTAGACAGAGCTTTGGTGGTCTCGCTACCTCGGCGCTCCGTCAGCCCTGGCAGCAACGAGCCTCTGAAATCTCTCGCAGCACCCGTTGAGGCCCCAAGTGCCACCAGCCCGACTTTGCGATACGTGAGCGCCGCCTCAGGCG
>DATLXS010000152.1:0-12893 GCA_035575675.1 Gemmatimonadales bacterium | reverse complement strand
TACAGCCGCTCGGCAATGATGACCGCGTTGTTGAGCGGTGCCTGCGCGAACCACCGCCAGTCGTACGTCTCGAGCGATTGCCCGACAGGGCCACGGAACTGGTCGTGCGCCCAGCCGAACAACGCCGTACGCACCTGCTCCAGCCGCTCGCCTCCCAACGGCTCCGCGTAGGCCGAATCGAGCCGCCGGGCGAGCTCGGCATAGAACACGTCCAGCGTGCGCTCGTCGCGCCAGCGGGCGGCGGCGCGCCGCGCATCGAGCGTGTCGCGACGCGAGCGGAAGAATGCCTCCGCACCGCGATAGCCGACGAAGCTCGCAAAACTTTCGTTGAACGGCGTCTGGCTCTTCACGTAGAGCGTGTTGTGCGCCAGCTCGTGCAGCACCGTTGCCACGAGCTCCATCGTGTCGCGGCTCATCGCGGTCGAGAACAGCGGGTCGCTGAAGTAGCCGAGCGTCGAGAACGCGCCTGAGGGGCGCAGGAAGACATCCAGTCCCTGCGACTCGAGCCGCTGCGCGTCACTGCGCGCCCGCGCGGCCTTGAAGAATCCCTTGTACGGGACGATCCCGACGATCGGATAGCGCCACGTGACCTCGCGCAGCTTGTCGCGCCGGCTCGCCGACAGCACGAGCAGCAGCGTATCGCGGCCCACATCCACGTAGGTCGTGTAGGTCTTTCCCACCGCCAGTCCAAGCGAATCGGCCGCGAAGGCCCGCGCGGCCAGGACCAACCGGAGCCGCTGGCGGAGCGCGGCGGGCGACGCGGTGTCGGCGATCAGCGCGTCGATCGCGCGGCGCTTGAACAGCAACCGCCCCTCTTCGATGCCGGCCCGGGCGATGTAGCGCGCGTCCGCGCTGAAGAGCAGCATCAGCACGACCCCCGAGGCCGCCCCACCCGCGGCGGTCAGCGCGATCCGCTTCAGCAGGCGGCCCCAGCGCGGCCGCGCGCGCTCGGTCAGGGCGTCCATCGAAGTCCCACGCGATGGGTCCCGCCACCCAACGCGTCATATGCCTGAAACGCGTAATCCATCGCCAGCCGGCTCAGCACGATCCCCCCGCCAAACGTCACGCGCGAGGCATCGGTGACCGCGGGCCGCGTGGCGTATCCCAGACGCGCCACGAGTCCGACGCCGCCCGTCACCACACCGCCCTCGACGCCCTGGACGAGCACGGCGCTCTGGCCGCGCGTCCACTGGCCCTCGAGCGTGGTGAGGAGGCGAAAGGTGCCCTGGGGGTCGGTGTAGTTGAGCGTCAGGCCCGCGCGGGTTCGCCGCGGCAGCAGCGCGCCGTTGCCCAGGTCACCGCCCAGATTCTGCACACTCACGCCGAACGCCATGATGTCGAAGACCGCGACCGCCACCCCGACGTCACCGGCCCAGGCGTCGCTCACGTCCGAGCCGATCTGCTGACGATTGTACTTGGCCGTGACGCCGAACGCCGTGAGGCCGCGGCGGTAGACGAGTGACGTGGTCGCCAGTGCTTCGTAGGGATGGAACGTCGCGCCGGTCGGCATGCCGCGCCGCCCGCCGGTCGCCGGGTCGGGAACGATCTCCGCCTCGGATCCGTAGTCGAGCGCCTGGGCTCCGAATCCCCACGTAAAGCGGCTGACGCGCAACGCGAGGGCCGCGCTCGATACGGCGCTCCCCGCGAGGTACGGCTCGTAGGAGCCTTCGATACTGAGATGACGAATCGTGGCGATACCCGCGGGGTTCGCGAACATCGCCCCCGCGTCGCCGACGAGCGCGGCGCCGGCGCCGCCGAGCGCGGCCGCGCGCGTGGAGCCGGGGAGCATGGTGAGAATGGAGCCTTCGGACTGGGCGGCCAGACGGTCGGACGGCCCGACGGCCGTGAGAGAGCAGACAACCACGAGCATCAGGCACGGCCGTCCGGCCGTCCGACCGTCCGACCCTGTCACTGCAGGCGTATCACATTCAGTCGCGGCACAAGCGCCGGGTTGAGCATCGCACCGGTCGGCGTGCTGAAGTTGATGGTGAATCCGGGATCCCCCGCAGCCTGCGTCGCCCGAAGATAGATCCCCGAACCCGAGCGCAGTGTCCCCGTCAGGGCGACGCCACGCCCGGCGCTGACGGTCGGCACGAGCGGGTAGATCTTGGGGAACTGGCTCGAGCGGGCGTTCAGGGCGGCATACACGCCGTGCAAGTTCCAGGAATCGTACTGGAGCTCGGGCGGCACGCCACCACGGTCGGTCGCGTAGAGCGCCAGGGCCCAGCGTGTGACCACGGTCGCAAAAGGAGCGCCGGTCACCGTCGCGATATTCTGCGCGCCCGTCTGCGCCGTGCCGACGAGGGACCGCGTCAGCGCATTCCAGTCGTTCATGGTGCTGCCTGCGGCGTACTTGTCCACGGTGTAGCGCACGAACAACCACGCCGCTCCCCGTTCCGCGAGCGTCCCGATCCCCGCCGTCGGCAACAGGAAATGCTTGGTGATCGTGTCCATGTAGGAGTAGGCGTTCAGCAAGTCGCCGCCATAAAAGAAGCACTCCGTGGTCCCGCTCACGCAGTTGGACACCTGCCCGTCTGGGGACGCCGCGTAGCTCCGTCCGCCCAACTCCTCGGCATAGTGCGAGAACCCCTCGTTCAACCACAGCACCTCACCCGTGCCGCCCCGCAGGAGCACGTGCTGATTGAAGCTGATCATGTGCTGGAACTCGTGAATGAAGGTCACGGGCACGAACGTCTGAACATCCGCGGCCGTGTGCGGACAACTGAGCGTTCCGGCGGGGTCCGCGACGATGGAATAGAAGACCTCGCCCTTGTTCGACCGCGAATCATTCCGAAATGCGGGATCGATATCGGCGCCAAAGAAAAATCCCGCGATGAAGCCACCGCCGGGCAGGTTGCACTCTCGGGCCGTCACCAGCTTGTTCACCGTGTTGGTCATCAACACCAGGACGACCGTGTTCGAATCGATGTCCGACTCCCGCCCAAAGGCCGCTGTGTCGACCGCGTACAGGCGCCGATCGAAGAGCCTGGCGATGCTGTCGAGCGCGGTGGAATCGAGGCCGCCGGCCGGCGCCAGCGAGTCGACGTAGATGACCACCTTGGCCGAAGCCGCGCGCACCCGCGCCACGACGCGGTCGAACCGCGAGCAATTGATCGTGTCGCACACCTGAAAGACCCGCCGCGAGTTCATCCCGGGCGGGCTCCCCGCGGCCGAGAGCTGGGGGAGGAAGCCCTGCGCCGAGCTCGTTTCGGGCGCAAAGCCCCACGAACGTCGCTCGTCACCAAGCCGCAGATACGTATGAAAGCGCTCGGCGGGACTCAGCTCCGCCAATTGCTCGGGCGTGGGCGCCGACGGGGCAGGCAGAATCGTATCGCCGCCCAGCCGGAACCCCGTCGTCTGACCGGGCACGCCGGACGCGAACTGGGGAACCAAGAGGTATTCGGCTGGCACTATGGGTGATGCCGGAAAGACAAAGCACCCCGAAGCAGGGCCGGGGTCGATCGATGCATACTGGTTCACGGCAAGCGTCACCGCCGCGTCGGCGGCGGTACAAGGACGGAAGTGCGGCTCGGTGCCGCCGCTACACCCGGCTCCCGCCGTCAGCAACCACAGAATCCCCGCTTGCCACCGCCGCGCCGTCCTGAGCATTCGCCTCCCCCACCCCCGCACTCTGTGTGACTTCACCGGCGCGCCGCAGCACCCAGTTGAAGCAGATCGGCCCAGCCAGATGGTGTACGCCAATCATCGCCACGAGCAATGCTTCCAGCGTGACATTCCACTCCGGGAACGCCCGCCGTAACACGGCGGCGAGCGTGACAGCCAATCCGCCCTGTGACACCAACCCCAGCCAGCCATGGTTGGTCCAGTCAGCCGAGACGGCCCCCCCCGGCCCCCCCGGCCCCCCCGTTCCCGCCCAACGGAGGCCACCCCACAAGCCGGTGACCCGCAGTGCCACGAGGAGCAGCGCCCACGGCCACATATCGGCGAGCACATCAAACCGCAGATTGCTACCTGCGAGCGCGAAAAATACGACATACACGGGCATCGCGCATCGTTTGAGCTCGGCTCTGACACGCTCGCTGTGCTCCGGTGCAACGTTACGCAGCGCGCATCCCGCCGCGAGGCCGAGTAACGCAGCATCCATGCCAGTCAGCCGCACCAGTTGCGCCACCACGATGGCGAAAACCACGAGCAGCCAGACCAGGTGGTGTTGGATCACCCGCAGGTACGGCGTGGTCGCCACACCCAACCCGATCCCGGCGACGATCGAGCCCCCGAGGATCAGGAGCGCCCGTACGGCCACGCCGGGACGCACCGCGCCGCTGCTCCCGAGTGGGAGCGCCACCGCGAGCACGACGACAAGCAGTACCACAGCCACGAGGTCCTGCAGGACGCTCACATCCAGCATCGCGCGGGAGAGCGGGCCCCCCCGGCCCGGGCCCTGCCCCTCGGCGGCGACGTCGCTGATGACGGCCCAGGTCAGTGTCGGAGAGCTCACCGCAGCCATGGTGCCCAGCGCGAGTGCCACCACCAGCGCGTCGCGGAAGGGTTGGTGTGCGGTGAGAGGGAACCAGGGGCTGATCGTGAGGACGACCAGCGCGACAAATGCAAACGGGCCGGCCATCGCACCGGCCACGATCCGCAGCAGCGCGCTCCGTCGCGCGCCGCGCAGCGGGTCCAGCGTCAGTTCATTGCCCACGGCGAACGCGATCAGCGTCAGCGCGCCACTCGAGATGACATCAAGCGCCTGCAGCTCCGGGCCGCGCGCCAGCTTGAGCCACGCGGGGCCTGCCACGAAACCTGCGGCGAGATACCCGATGATGCGCGGCAGGCGGAAGCGCTGCACGATCGCGCCGGCGATATACGCGACGAGCGTGAGCGAGCCGAGCGCGAGCGTCGCCTGCGCTTCGAGCGAGCCTCCTCCTCCCCCGCCCGTCGCGCGCGCGATTTTCTGCAACAGCGCCAGGACGACGAGCGTGACGACGAGCAACAACCATTGCATGACCGCGCAAAATACGGCAGATTCCGCGGTGTAACCATGCCGTTCGTTCATCTCCACACGCATAGCGAGTACTCTCTCCTCGACGGTGCCAACCGGATCCCCGACTTGCTCGCGCGGGTCCAGGCGCTTGGCATGGATTCGCTTGCCATCACCGATCACGGCAATCTCCACGGCGCCTGGTCGTTCTATGAGGAAGCGAAGGCGCGAAAGATCCGGCCGATTCTGGGCTTCGAGGCGTACCTGGCGTTCGGGAGCCGGCACGCGCGCGAAAAGCCGGCCGGCGACGCGCCGCTCGGCGCCCCCTACTCGCACCTCGTGCTGCTCGCCAAGAACCGGACCGGCTATCAGAACCTGATCAAGCTGTCCTCCATCGGATTCCTGGAGGGCTATTACCGACGGCCGCGCATCGACAAGGAAGTGCTGGAGCAACACCACGAGGGGATCATCGGCCTGGCCGCCTGCCTCTCCGGGGAGATCGCACTGTACCTGCGGCAGGGGAATTTCGAGGCCGCGAAGGCGAGCGCCGCGTGGTTCGCGCGCACGTTCGGGCCGAACGGCTTCTGGTTGGAAGTGCAGAATCACGGTATCCCCGAAGAGCAGCTCGTTACGGAAGGCATGTTTCGTATTGCCGCTGAGCTCGGCCTGCCAGTCGCGGCGACCAACGATGCGCACTACCTAATGAAGGAGGACGCGGAGGCCCACGACGTGCTCCTGGCGATCGGGACCGGCAAGGATCTCGACGATCCCAAACGGTTCCGGTTTTTCGGCCAGGAGAGTTACGTCAAATCTGAGGGCGAGATGGGCAGCCTGTTCGGCAACCGGGCCGAGGTGCTGGCGGAGACCGCGCGCGTCGCGGAGCTGTGCGAATTCGATTTCGAGAAGCGCTACTTCCTGCCGCAGTTCCCACGCCCTGCGGAATTCGCGTCAGACCAGGATCTACTCGTCCATCTCGCGCGGCGCGGCGCCGCTGAGCGCTACGGAGATCCGCTGCCGGAGGCTGTGGAGCAGCGCCTCGTGTACGAGCTCGACGTCATTACCCGGACCGGATACGCCGGGTATTTCCTCATTGTCTACGATCTCATCAAGGCGGCGCGCGACCGCGGCATTCCCGTCGGCCCCGGCCGCGGCTCCGCCGCCAGCTCGCTCATCGCGTATGCCTTGCGCATCACGAACGTCGATCCCCTGAAGTTCGACCTGCTGTTCGAGCGGTTCCTGAATCCCGAACGCATCTCGATGCCGGATATCGATCTCGATTTCTGCTTCGAGCGCCGCGGCGAGATTCTCGAGTACGCGCGGGAGCGCTACGGCCGTGAGTCCGTGGGCCAGATCATCACGTTCGGGACGCTGAAAGCGCGCGCCGCCTTCCGCGACGTCGCGCGCACGCTGCGGGTCGAGATGGGCGATGTCGAACGGCTCACGAAACTGATCCCGTCGGGACCGGCGTTCAGCGTGACCCTCGCTGAGGCCAGCGACAAGGTTCCCGAGGTGAAGGCGGCCGCGGCGCAAGATGAGCGGATCAGGAAAGTACTGGATCTCGGTTCACGTATCGAGGGCCTGGCACGCCACGCCTCGGTGCACGCGGCGGGCGTCGTGATCGCCCCGGGGCCGCTGACCGACTACGTCCCGGTGTGCACGGCGCCCGATTCCAAGACCGACCGCGACGCCATCATCACGCAGTACGACATGGTGGGGCTCGAGCACGTCGGGATGTTGAAGATCGACCTCCTGGGCCTCAAGACGCTCACCGTCCTGCACGACGCGACCACGATGGTCGCCGCGCGCCACGGGGTGACGATCGACCTGGAGAAGCCCGACCTGAACGACCCCAAGGTCTACGAGCTGCTCCGCGCGGGGCGCACCGCGGGCATCTTCCAGTTTGAATCGCCGCTGGCCACCGACTGCCTGCGCAACATGAAGTGCGATTGCTTCGACGATCTCGTCGCGACCAACGCGCTGCTGCGTCCCGGTCCGCTCGACACCGGGATGTACCTCGTCTACATCAACCGCAAGCTCGGCCGCGAGAAAGTTCGCTACCCGCACCCCGCGCTCGAAGAGATTCTCGCGCCGACCTACGGCGTGATCGTGTACCAGGAGCAGGTGATGCGCATCGCGAGCGCGCTGGCCGGCTACTCACTCGCCGAGGCCGACGTGCTGCGCAAAGCGGTCGGCAAGAAGATCAAGGAGCTGATCCAGGAAGAGCTGGGCAACTTCGTGAAGCGGGCCATTGCGCGCGGGCACGACAAGAAGACGGTCGAAGAGATCGCCGCCCAGATCGAGACGTTCGGCCGCTACGGTTTCAACAAGTCGCACTCGGTCGCCTACTCGATCCTGTCCTACCAGACCGCCTGGTTCAAGGCCTACTATCCCGCCGAGTTCATGGCCGCGCTGCTGTCGTCGGAAATCGGCAATACCGACCGCGTGGTGCAGTACATCAACGAGGCCCGCGAGCTCGATCTGCAGGTGCTCGCGCCCGACGTGAACGAGTCGGGGTACAAGTTCACGGTCGTCGGTGATCAGCGGATCCGGTTCGGGTTGGGCGCCGTGCGCAACGTCGGCGAAGGGGCGATCGCCTCTATCATCGCGGGGCGGCAGCAGGCGCCGTACCACTCGCTCGTCGAGTTGTGCGACCGCATCGACTTGCGGCTCTGCAACAAGCGCGTCATCGAATCGCTGATCGACTCGGGCGCCTGCGACTCGCTGGGCGGCGAGCGCTCCCAGCTGGTCGCCGCTCTCGATCACGCCTTCAGCGAAGCGCAGGTTCGCCAGGACGAACGGTTCACCGGTCAGGGGGGCCTCTTCGGAGCCGAAGCCCCGAGCCCCGAGCCCCAAACCCCGCTTCCGGACGTCCCCCCCTGGACCGAGCACGAGCGCCTGGTACGCGAAAAAGCGGTGCTTGGCTTCTTCATTTCCGGCCACCCCCTCGCCAAGTACGGCGCCGAGGTGGAGCTTTTCGGGACCCGTACGACCGCAACCCTCGGGATGTGGAGCCCGCAAAAGGTCACGGTGGCTGCGGTGGTCACGGTAGTGAAGCGGCAAATCTCCAAGAAGACGGGGGCCGAATACGCGCGCCTCACGCTCGAGGATTTTCACGGCGCCGCGGAGGCGTTGGTGTTCCCGGAGGCGTGGGCCAAGCTGAACGGCGTGATCCGCACCGACGGCGCCTACCTCCTGACGGGCGGGTACAGCGCGCGCGATCGGGGTGAGGAGCAGGCGCCCTTCATCGTCGAGAGCGCGCGGCTCTTGGACGAGCTGAAGCCGAGCGGCGCCATCGGGATCGCGCTGCGCTGGTCGGGGGGAAAGCCGCCCGAGCCCGACACCGCCCGCGCGATCGCGGCCTTGTGTGCGGCGCATCCGGGCTCGACGCCCGTGTTTATCGAGTGGCGCGGCGCCAATGGATCGGGAAATGAGACGGTTCGGCTGAAGAGCCGGGCCTTTCGGGTGGATGCAGCGGAGGATTTGATCGCGGCCCTGCGGAACATCCTGGGAGCCGATGGGGTGAGTTTGGTCAAGGCTTGATGGCGACATATACGCTGGATTTCGAGAAACCGCTGCTCGAGCTGGAAAAACAGATCGAGGAGCTCAAACGCGCCGGTGGCTCAAACACCCGCCCGCTCGAGGAGCAGCTGACGAGGCTGCGGGTCGAGCTCTACCGCAATCTCACGCCGATGCAGCGCGTCCAGGTCGCCCGCCATCCCCGGCGCCCCTACCCCCTCGACTACGTCAACACCGTGTTCACCGATTTCGTCGAGCTGCACGGCGACCGGCTGTTTCGGGACGATCCGGCCATCGTCGGCGGATGGGCGCGGCTCGACGGCACCAGCGTCATGGTCATCGGTCATCAAAAGGGCCGGGATACCAAGGAGAATCTCTTCCGCAACTTCGGGATGGCCCACCCCGAGGGGTACCGGAAGGCGATGCGCCTCATGCGCATGGCCGCGAAGTTCGGCGCTCCCGTCATCACATTGGTCGACACGCCTGGGGCCTACCCCGGCCTCGGCGCGGAAGAGCGGGGCCAGGCCGAAGCGATCGCGAGCAGCCTGATCGAAATGGCATCGTTGGCCACGCCCATCATCACCGCGGTGATCGGAGAGGGGGGATCGGGCGGCGCGCTGGCCGTCGGCCTCGCCGACCGCGTGCTGATGCTCGAGAACTCGGTGTATTCCGTCATCTCACCCGAAGGCTGCGCCGCCATTCTGTGGAAGGATGCGAGCCAGCGCGAGCGCGCCGCTGAAGCGCTCAAGATCACCGCGCAGGATCTCCTCAACCTGGGCGTGATCGACGAGATCGTTCCCGAGCCGCCGGGCGGCGCCCACGCCGATCCCGAAGCGGCCGCGGCCGCGCTCGGCGACGCGCTGCAGCGGCATCTCACCCAGCTCCGCCGGCTGAAAACGGACAAGCTCCTCAAACGCCGCGAGGAGAAGTACCTTTCCATGGGTGCGCTAACCGAGAAGTGAATTGACGCCTGTGATCGAAGTCCGGTTCAAAGGGAACCGGCGAGAATACTTCACGTGGGCATCCCCAGACTCCTCTCTTCCTCGCGTCGATACTCCAGTCATCGTGGAGGTCGAACGGGGACAGGATTTTGGGGTCGTCTCGGCTTTGGGCGACGTCGCCGAGAAGAAGTGCCAGCGATGTGGCGCGTGCGGCCAGGCTGAAAGCCCTGCGCCACGCGCTATCGTTCGCTTCGCGACGCCGGAAGACCGCAAGACGGCCTCCGACCTCCGCATCAATGAAGACGAAGTTCGCCGTACCGTCCGCGAGCGGGTTCGCCAGCACAACCTCCCGATGAAAGTCTCCGACGCCGAATGGCAGTGGGACAAGCGCAAGCTCACGATCTACTTCACCGCCGAGCAGCGCGTCGACTTTCGCGCGCTGGTGCGGGATCTTGCCGGGCTGTTCCGCACGCGGATCGAGCTGCGCCAGATCGGCGCGCGCGACGAAGCCAAACGCCTGGACGGAATCGGACGCTGCGGCCGCCAGCTCTGCATCTCGAGCTGGCTGCCCGAAGGGAGACCGGTGAGCTTGTCGCTGGCGAAGGCCCAGGGCCTGTCGCTGAATCCGGTGCAGATCTCGGGGCCGTGCGGCCGGCTGCTGTGCTGCCTGCACTACGAGCACGACTTCTACGTCGAGCAGCGCAAGCGCTTTCCCAAGGAAGGAAAGACGGTGAAGACGTCCGCCGGTATCGAGCGCGTGATCGCCGTCGACATCTTCCGCGAGCGCGTGACGCTCCGCTCCGACGCGGGGGACACGCGCGTCGTCGCGCTCGCCGAGCTGCAGCCGTAGTGACGAAGTTCTACCTCACCACCGCGATCGATTATTCCAACGGCGATCCCCACCTGGGGCACGCCCTGGAGAAGGTCGGCGCCGACTGCATCGCCCGCTACCGGCGGCTGCGCGGCGACCAGGTGCATTTCCTGATGGGAATGGACGAGCACAGCCAGTCGGTGATTCAGGCGGCGGCGCGCGGGAACGTGACGCCGCGCGCGTGGGTCGACCGCATGGCCGGGACCTTCGCGGACTACTGGCGGCGGCTCGAGTGCAGCAACGACGACTGGATCCGCACGACCGAGCCCAGGCACGTGCGCGGGGTCGTCGCGCTGCTCGAGCGCATCCAGCGGCTGCGCCCCGCCGATCTCTACGTCGCCGATTACGAGGGGCTGTACTGCACCGGCTGCGAGGAGTTCAAGTCGCCGGCGCAGATCGCGAACGGCCATTGCATCGAGCACCCGACGCTGGAGCTCATCCCGACCAAGGAGCGCAATCACTTCTTCCGGCTGAGCGCCTACGGCCAGCGGCTGCTCGAGCTGATGGCGTCGGGCGCGTTTCGCGTCGAGCCGGCCATCCGGCGCAACGAAGTCGTGCGGCTGCTCGAGGACGGGCTCCAGGACGTGTCGATTTCGCGGCAGCGCCTGCCGTGGGGCATCCCCTTCCCCGGCGACAGCGAGCAGACGGTGTACGTGTGGTTCGACGCGCTGATCAACTATCTGTCGGCGACGGGATTCCCCGAACCCGGGTACGACCGGCTGTGGCCGGCGGACCTCCACGTGGTCGGCAAGGGGATCACGCGGTTTCATTGCGTGATCTGGCCCGCCATGCTGCTCGCCGCCGATCTCGCGTTGCCGCGCCTGGTCTGGGCGCACGGCTACGTGCAGTGGGAAGGCGCCAAGATGAGCAAGACGGCCGGCGTGGCGGTGAGCCTCGATACAGCGATCGAGCGGCACGGCGCTGACGCGCTGCGCTACTTCCTGGTGCGCGAGGTCGGCTTCGAGGGCGACGGCAACTTTTCGTGGGACCGGTTCGACGCGCGCTATGTAGCCGATCTCGCCGACACATTCGGGAATCTCGCGTCGCGTTCGCTCTCGATGGTCCATCGCTATCGCGGCGGCGTCGTCCCGACCTCACCCCCTGGCCTCTCCGTTCCGGAGCGGGGGAACGCATCGTCCCTCGAGCGAGCGGGACAGGACACGCTTGTCTCCTACGGCCGCGCGATGGATGCGCACGAGCTGCAACAGGGCGCCGCCCTGGTGATCGCGCTGGCGACCCGGGCCAACCGCTACGTCGAAGAGACGGCGCCGTGGAAGCTCGCGAAAGCGAAACGCGACGCCGAGCTCGATCAGGTGCTCGTCGCTCTCGTCGGCACCGTGGCGCGACTGGCCGTCATGTCGGCGCCGTTCATTCCCTCCAAGGCAGACGAGCTGTGGAATTCCCTGGGGGCGGGTCGTGCGCTCGCGAGCGTTCGCTTGGGGGACCTCGCCGGCCTGGCGGTGGGCGGCTGGACCGTCGCCAAGCCCCCCCCACTTTTCCCCAAGCCCGATGCGGACTAGTCAGCCTGCCAGAACGAATGTGACGGAGCGCACACCGTCCGATTTGACGCGGTCCAGCACCCGGTCGTATGTTTTCATCCCCATATGAAGAAGAAGCACGCAGAGCGCAAATGGACCGTCATGCTGGTCCCACACGGCTCGGGGTCGTCCCGCGCCGTGGAGGTGTCACAGACGGTCGTCAAGGCGCTCGTCGGCATCGGCAGCATCGTCGCGCTGCTGTTTCTCGTGCTCGGCGGCACGGCGCTGTCGCGCGGTGTCAACGTCACGAGGAGCCGCGCGCTCGAGCGCGAGAATCAGCTGCTCGCGAGCGAGATCCAGCGGCTGCGCGAACGGCTCGTCGGACTGCGTGACACGCTGAACGTGTTCGGCGAGCGCGAGCAGGCGCTGCGGTTGCTCGCGGGCCTGTCGCCGATCGACAAGGACGTGCAGCAGGCGGGCATCGGTGGGCCGAGCGGTCAGTGGTTCGAGCGCGACAGTCTCGCGGCCGCGGGTGCCAACGGCCAGCAGGCGCTCGCCGCGCGCATCGACATGGATCAGCTGACGCGCCGCGCCAACATTCTCGTGCACTCACTCAACGAAGCCTACGATTCCGCGTCGAGCCAGCGCTCGCGGTATGCGGCGATGCCGTCGATCATGCCCACCAAGGGCTGGCTCACCAGCGCGTTCGCGCGCGAGCGCGTGCATCCGATTCTGCACTTGGCGCGTCCGCACGAAGGCATCGACGTCTCCGCGCCGATGGGGATGGAAATCGACGCGCCGGCTTCGGGGGTCGTCACGCAGGTGTCGTGGGTCGAAGGCTACGGCAACATGCTGACCATCGATCACGGGTACGGCCTGGTGACGCGCTACGCGCACTGCTCAAAGATCTGGGTCGTGCGTGGCGAGCGCGTGAAGCGGGGTCAAAAGATCGCCAACGTCGGCTCCACGGGTCTGTCGACGGGTCCGCACCTGCACTACGAGGTGTGGGTGAACGGCCATCCAGTGGATCCGATGAAGTACGTGCTGCCGGACGCCATCGTGGATTGATGCCCGGCTACGCTTGACGACATCTGAAGTTTCCTGTTGTATCCAGAATGGTGTCTCGCGTGACGTCGCTGATCCTCCTG
>DATLXS010000151.1:0-5282 GCA_035575675.1 Gemmatimonadales bacterium | reverse complement strand
GTCCATGTCGGCGATGGGCGAGATGCCGATGCCCGGCGGCTGGACGATGTCGATGGCGTGGATGCGGATGCCCGGACAGACGTGGCCCAGCGCCGCGGCGTCGTTCCTGGGCATGTGGGTCGTGATGATGGTAGCGATGATGCTGCCGTCCCTGGTCCCGATTCTCTGGCGCTACCGCCAGGCCCTTGGCAGGACGGCCGAGGCGCGCCTCGGTCGGCTGGCCACGCTCGTGGGCGTGGGTTACTTCTTTGCCTGGACCGTGTTCGGAATGCTCGCCTTTCCGCTGGGCGCCGCGCTGGCGGCGATCGAGATGCAGCTGCCGGCGGTGGCACGCGCCGTACCGATCGCGGCCGGTATGGTCGTCCTGATCGCCGGCTTCCTCCAGCTCACCGCGTGGAAGGCGCATCACCTTGCCTGCTGCCGGGAGGCACCAGCGCGCGGCCGTACGTTGCCGGCGGACGCCGGCACGGCCTGGCGACACGGCCTGCGCCTCGGCCTCCACTGCAGCTATTGCTGTGCCGGCCTCACGGCGCTCCTGCTCGTCAGCGGGGTCATGGAGCTGCGTGCGATGGCGGTCGTGGCGGCGGCCGTCACCGTCGAACGTCTCGCACCGGCCGGTGAGCGCGTCGCGCGCGCCATCGGGGCCGTCATCGTCGGGGCAGGGTTGACTCTGATCGCGCGAGCGGCCGCGCTCGGATGACGCATCCGCATCGTGCAGCTGAACACCGCTTAGACCCAGAAGGCCAAGTGCGGCGAACATCACAGGCTTGCAAAGGCGGAGAAGATCTTTGATTGCCGCGTGATATCTCGCAACTGCCCGGCTCGCCTCGACAGCCCAAAGCTGCAGACTGCAGAAAGCGGGTGATAGGTGACGTGTTGTCAGCCCGATACGTCCAGCGCATCCTGTCGGCAGGAGATACGATAGTTTGGAGCAGGTTAATGTCGGAACGACGCATCCGCTGCAGTGTCATTCTACTGCTGGCGTTCAGTACCAGTCTTGCACGGGCTCAGACGCCCACGCTGATTTTGCTCAATGGCAAAATCTGGACGGAGAATCCGAGCCTGCCTGAATCCCAAGCGATCGCGATCGCGGGGGAGCGGATTCTGGCGGTCGGGTCCTCCGCGACCATCCGCAAGCTCGCCACGCCGAAGTGCAAGATCATCGATCTGAACGGGCGCCGCGTCCTGCCGGGCTTCAACGATTCCCACGTGCATCTCCTGTCGGGTGGCAGTTCACTGATCAGTGTTCAGCTGGGTGACGCCAACAGTGAGGACGAACTCCGTCGTCGCCTCGGAGAATACGCCAAGTCGTTGGCCAAAGGCGCGTGGATACGGGAGGGCAATTGGGATCATGAGCGCTGGACCCCTGCCGCACTACCGACGCATCAACTGATCGACGATGTCACGGCCGATAATCCGGTAATGGTGTGGCGGGTCGACGGTCACATGGTGCTGGTGAACGCCTATGCCATGAGACTGGCCGGCATCGATCGCACGACGCAAGACGTCCCTGGCGGGGAGATAGTGCGTGATAGCGAGGGCAATCCGACCGGTATTCTGAAAGACGAAGCCACCGCTTTGGTGGAACGGGTGATGCCGCCTCTGTCGGCGCGGGAACTGGATGCGGCGCTGAAGGCAGCGATGCGCGAGACCGCCACGCATGGTGTTACCAGCGTGCAGAATCTGGTGGATTCGCCGACCGACAAGGACACGGCCCTGAAGCTTCGCGAGTTTCAAAAGTTCGCCCGGGCTGGGTCGCTGACAGTACGCATCTACGATGCAAGCCCGCTCCGTGACTGGAAGAGTCTTGCCGACACCGGTGTCCAGGCAGGTTTTGGCAGCCCATTGCTACGGATCGGCAATTTGAAATCCTTCGCCGATGGTTCGCTGGGCTCGGCGACCGCCTGGATGGATGCTCCTTTCGCCGACCAGCCAGGCAAGAGCGGATTGGCCAGCACCGATCTCATGGATAGCGCCAGGATGTACGCGAATGTTCAAGGAGCGGATCTGGCCGGCCTGCAAATTTCTGTGCATGCGATCGGCGATCGCGCGATTCATGCCGTGCTTGATCTGTTCGAGCGGGCGGAACGGCAGAACGGGCCCGGCGATCATCGCTTTCGTATCGAGCACGTCCAGCATTTGCGGCCCGAGGACGCGGCACGTTTCGCGCCGCTTGGCGTTATTGCCTCGATGCAGCCCTATCACGCAATCGATGACGGACGTTGGGCCGAGAGACGATTGGGGGCCGAGCGCATCAAGTGGAGTTATGCCTGGCGGTCGCTGCTGGACAGGGGTGCGGTGCTGGCCTTCGGCTCGGACTGGCCCGTGGCGCCGATCGATCCACTGATGGGTATCTATGCCGCCACCACTCGCCGAACCCTTGACGGGAAGAACCCCCAAGGCTGGGTATCCCAACAGCGCATCACGGTGGCGGAAGCGGTCCATGCGTACACGGTCGGGTCGGCCTTCGCTGAGCGTCAGGAGGCAATCAAAGGTTCCCTCGAGCCGGGGAAGCTGGCGGATTTAGTAGTCCTATCGGATGATATTTTTCATATTGCACCGAGCGAGATTGAGAAGGTGAGCGTGTATATGACTATCTTTGACGGCTCGGTGATTTACCAAGCGACTGCACAGCCATGATTTCAGGACGGGCGCTAAGGAGCGCTCGCGATCCAGCGGTAAGGCGCGCCTGCTGAGCATCACGCTTGTGGCGCCGGTATCCAAGTATGGGGTTCTCGTCAGAGTGAACAGGTCTCGTTGAACCGGTGCACCGTCGTGTCGCGGTCCGAGTCTTCAATTTCGCTCACGGCGCAGGGATCTTGTGCTAACCGCCAGTACGCCGAGAGTGGTTGATCGAGAGTTTGCAGTAAGACCGCACGGTTCCCGCTGCTGTGGCCTACCACGACGACGGTCTCTTGTCCGTGGCGTTCACGAATCAGGCGTAGGACATTGGAGGTGCGCGCCACGAGATCCTGCAACGATTCGCCGTTCGGAAACCGCACCATCTGAGGCGCCGCAAACCAACGGTCAAACAGGGCAGGTCATCGAGCGCGCACCTCTTCGTAAGTTCGCCACTCCCAATCGCCATAATGCAAGTCGTTCAGATCTTCCAAAACCGCTATCGAGAGCCCGAGTGCGGCGGCGATCGCCTCCGCGGTCCGAATGCAGCGTCCCAGTGGGCTCGAGTAGACGGTCGACGGACGCCATTGCAGCGCGATGCCCCGCGCTGTCGCTTGCGCTTGGCGCACGCCTAGGTCCGACAGGTCCACATCGCGGCGACCGCGGAAGCGCGCGGGCTCGATCCCTTCGACGTGTCCATGTCGCACCAAAACGATCCTTGCCATATCGCTGTCCCGGACCGAAACCGCATCACGGACTTTCTCTCTGCTTGCGTCGCCGATATTGCGATGTACGCGCGCGTGCTCCGGGAATCTGAAGGTGAACTCGGTGCCTTTGGGCGCGCTCACACGCACCACGCTGCCGCGCCGGGCTTCCTCGAGCGCGGCGATTGTGCGCGCGACAGGGGCGGCGCCACGGTTCGCGGTGCCGCCCCCCAATTCCAGGATCAATTACGACCGATCTGCCCGACGCTTGCAGTTGCGACGCCGTCGGGAACATTGGCGGTGAGCGAGAACACGTCCTCGTCGTGGACGACGCCGTTGGCGGGCGTATAGGGATCGGCATTGCGCGTGTCCGACCAGATCGGATGCGCCTGAGCGCCCTGGTCGACTGCCAACCCGCTGTAGTCACCGTTGAATCCCGCCTGTGCGCCGTCCGGGGGTGCAAAGACCGGCGACACCACGTTGAAGTGGAACGGCGTCGCGACGTTCTCACCGCCCGCGAGAACGTAGTCCGAGGGCTCGGCCTGAACACCGGGTTGCGGCGGGGCCTGGGTGAGGCCCGAGTTCTCACCGGGGACACGCGCGCTGCGGTAATAGCTGATCGCGACGTGATCCTGGCTACTGCTTCGCACCACGTCGATCCGATCCCTGGTCAAAATCGCAGGCGCCCGCATGGGGTGCGGTGCAGAGCGTCACATTGCTGCCGCTGATCGCGGCGGGCGTGGACCAGGTGCGGCCGTGATCGGTCGACATGGACCCATATATTGGTGAGGCGATGGTGTTGAAAACAGTCCACGTCGCGTACACGTTGTCCCGGTTGGGACTGCCCGGATAGGCGTCCGCGGTGATGAAGGGTTTGTCGTGAAATACGGGCGCGTTGTTGTCTTCGACTACGATGTAGTTCCTGCCCGCTGAGGCGATGTTGTGGGGCGCCACATAGCACGGCGAACGTGAGACTACTCGCGATCGCAGTTACGACTCGGGGAAAGGTCGTCATAAGCAACTCCTTCCTACGCCAGGGAACCACAACTGTTGGCAGTCGACCGAAGGCGCGAAGGCTAGCTGATGTTGAGCGGATCTGGGCCGGGGTAGACACGGTAGTTGACGACCTGAAAGTACTGTAGGGGCGTCGCGTGTTCAGCGATGTTGGTTAGCCCAGTTTTAGTTCGAGGTGGCATGAACGGCGCACCGTGCCCCCTCGCATTCAACTCAATACAACATTTGAAAGTTCGAAACTGGGAGCTACTAGCAGTTGAAGCGTGAGCTCGGCGTGTTAACTGGAGCTGTCATGTGGGACGCTCCTTTCGGACCTGTCGATCCAGCCGGCGCCCGGCGCTTCAGAAGTAAGCGCCTGAAGCCGCAGCGCAGCCGTCGCGTGGCGGACGCGGCTCCAAGCGTACACAGGCGGCGACACTGCTCATTTAGACTTCTATCCGACAGGCGTGTATACACGCAGTCTCAGACGCACGCCGCCGAGCGACCGGGTTGAGGACGACGGTTTGCGCTAATCCAAGAAAGAGCCGATTGCGCCCTAGCCTCGACGCTATTCGCCCCATCGAACTGGCCGAGATTCAGGCAGCGCGGCGGCGAATCGCGCCGACCATACTGCGTACGCCACTGGTGCGCCTGGAGCTGGGACCAGACTACCCGGAGATCCGGCTCAAGCTGGAAAATCTGCAGCCGATAAACGCCTACAAATTGCGCGGTGCGGTCAACGCCGTGGCGATGCTGTCGGAGTCGGAACGCCAGCGCGGCGTCTGGACCATCAGCGCGGGGAACGCCGGCCAGGGGGTTGCCTATGCGGCGCGCCAGGCGGGCGTTCGCTGCACGGTGGTGGCGATCGAAACAGCGCCGTCCTCGAAGCTCGAGCGCATGAAGGCGCTCGGTGCGCGCCTGGTACTGGTCCCCTACTCAGTCGCCTGGAAGGCGCTTGAGGAACGT
>DATLXS010000150.1:0-6625 GCA_035575675.1 Gemmatimonadales bacterium | reverse complement strand
ATCCACGAAGCATTTGACGAAGGGCGGCGCACAGCGGACCGACGTCAACCGCTGGCGTATAGCCAGCGGGAGACGAGCGCTTCGACATCGCCGCCGAAGCCCTCTCGCGACCCTTCCGACAGCATCGTGCCGGTCCGCATGACGTAGATATAGTCGGCGATCTCGAGCGCCCGTTTGATGTTCTGATCGACGAGAAGGACCGCCTTCCCCTGCGCCGCCAAGTCTTTGATCGTCTGGTAGATGACGGCCGCCACCCGTGGCTCGACGCCCGCGGTGGGCTCGTCGATGAGGAGAAGGGCGGGATCGTGCATCAGGCTGCGGGCGATTTCGAGCTGACGCTGCTGCCCGCCGCTCAGCGTGCCGGCCGACTGGCGACGCCGGTCCCGCAACATCGGAAATTGCTCGCACGCTCGGCCGACCAACTCATCGACGCGTCCGCGCTCGCCGCGGTAGCGCCACGCGCCCAGCCGCAGGTTCACCTCGACGGTGAGATACGGAAAGATGCTCGGGCGCTGCGGCAGATAGACGACGCCGTATCGGCGCATCTCGTGCGCCCTGATGGACCGCAATGGTTGCCCGTCCACGCGAATCTCTCCGTCCCGGGCCGGCAGGAAACCGAACAGCACCTTCAGCAAGGTCGATTTGCCGGTGCCGTTGGGGCCGAGCACGCAGCGCACCTCCCCGCGCGTCGCCTCCACCGACACGCCGCGGAGAATGTCGATACCCGGCAGGTAGCCCGCCACCACGTTTCGCGCGATAAGCCAGGCGGTCGTGGCCATGGGCCCGCTCGTCATCTCAGAGTCCGGCATAGGCGGCCAGCACGGCCTGATCCGCCCGGACCGTGTCCGGCGCGCCGTCGGCGATCTTGCGCCCGCGCGCCATGACGACGAGACGCCGCGAGATGCGCAAGATGGACTCCATGTCGTGATCGACGACAACGAACGTCCGCCCACCGCGGTGGAGCTCGCGAATCCGCTCGAGGAGCTCGTCACGAAGCCGCGGATGAACGCCGGCGAACGGCTCGTCGAGGAACAACACCGCGGGCTCCAGCATCAGGCAGCGCCCGAGCTCCAGCAGCTTCTGCTGGCCGCCCGACAGGTTCTTCGCCGGCAGCCGCTCGACGTGGGCGAGCGACAGGAAGTCGAGGTTGCGCCGCGCGCGCCGGACGACCTCCTCCCAGGTCGAGTGCGGCCGCGTCAGACCGGGCACGAGCATGTTCTCGAGCACGGTCATGCGGCCGAAAAGTTGCGTCAGCTGAAACGTCCGCGCGACGCCCATCGCGGCGTAGACGTGCGGCGGGCGCCCGCTCACCCGCTGCCCGCGAACCCGGACCTCCCCGCCGTCCGCGGCGAGGTGGCCGGTCAGCAGGTTGATGAGCGTCGTCTTGCCGGAGCCATTCGGGCCGATCAGCCCGACGAGGTCACCCTCGGCGACGACGAAATCCACGGCGTCGTTCGCCACGATGCCGCCGAACCACTTGACGAGACCGACGCCTCGCACGAGCTCGGTGCGCCCGCTCACGTGCCGGGCTCCTTGTGCGGCACCGTTGGCGCCGCGACGAGCGGTTCGCCGCGCGCCTCCCCCAACCGTAGAAACGGCAGCCACAACGGCGTGAGCAGCCCGTTGCGCGCCAAGCGCATGGTGAGCAGCAACACGATGCCGAAGACCGGCAGCCGCCACTGGCCGTATTCGCGGAGCCACTCCAGCAGAAACTGCACGACGAACGCGCCGCCGACTGCCGTCGGCAGACGCTCCATGCCGCCGATCACCGTCATGACCACCAGCTTGGCCATCTCGTCGAGATCGCCCACGCTCGGCGTCATGATGCCGATGTAGTGCGCGTAGAAGCCGCCGGCGAGTCCGGCGAAGCCGCTGGCGATCGCGAACGCGACGATGCGACAGCGCTCCACCGCCACGCCGGAGGCCGCCGCCGCCTGCTCGTCCTCGCGGATCGCTCGCAGGAACAGTCCCCAGCGCGAGCGCACGAGCAGGCCCATGAGGAGCAGCGACGCGGCGAGCAGCGCGAAGGCGACGTAGAAATACGGCAGGCGCGTGGCGCTCGCGAAGAGCGGCTCGGTGTGCAGCCCCGCCATGCCCGCGGTGACATCGTCCTCCGACGCGATGGTGATGCGGACGATCTCGGAGAACCCCAGCGTGAAGATTGCCAGGTAGGGGCCGCTCATGCGCAGGCACACCCACCCGATGGCGCCCCCCACGGCGCAGCACACGATAACGCCGGCCAGCATGCCGAACGGAATCGGAACGCGGAGCCACTGCGTCAACAATCCTGAGGTGTAGCCGCCGATGGACGCGAACGCCATGTGGCTCAGCGAGAACAACCCGACGTAGCCAGCCAGCAGCGACCAGCTCGACGCGAGGATCGCGTAATACATCGCGATGATCGCGACGTGCATCCAGTAGGCGTTGAGACGGCCGACGCAGGCCAGCGCCAGCACGGCCGCGGCGAGCATGAGCGACGCCGGCAGCCACCGCACGTGGATCACTCCATTCTCAGATGGCGACGGCCGAACAGACCCTGCGGCCGGACGATCAGCACGACCATCAGTACGAGCACGCCGAACGCGTTCGTGTACGCGAAGGCGCGCGTCGGATCGGGGAAGAACGCCGTGAAGAGGTTCTCGGCCTCGCCGAGGACGAGCCCCGCGATGATGCTGCCGCCCACGGAGCCCATGCCGCCGAGGATCACGATCACGTACGCGTGGATGTTCGGGAGCACGCCCATGTCGGGCGCCAGCGAAAAGATCGGCGCGACCAGCGCGCCGGCGGCGGCGGCCAGGGCGGCGCCGATGCCGAAGGCGATCGAGTTGAACCGCTGGGCGTTGATGCCAACGATCGCCGCGGCATCCCGTGACTGGCTGACCGCATCGAGCGCCTGCCCCCAGATCGTCCGTTTCATGAAGTAGAGCAGCGCACCGATGAGAACGAGGCCGACCCCGCCGGCCACCAGGCGATCGTTGGTCACGATGACGTTCCCGATGCGCTGAATGCCCGGGATGAACGAGGGCGGCTTCAACGGAAACGGGCCGAACGCGATGACCGCGATGTTGCGCAGGAAGTACGCGAGGCCGAAGGTGACGATGAGCCCGTACTCGTCCTTCCGTTCGGTGGCGTCGCTATAGAGCGGCGTCAGCATCAGGCGCTCGAGGACGATGGCTCCCGCGAACAGCGCCGCCATCGCGACGCCCATCGCGGCCAGCGGGGGAAAGCCGAGGCCCTCGATCACGAAGTACGCGCAGTATCCGCCGAGCATGTAGAGGTCACCATGGGCGAAGTTGACGATCTTCAGGATCGAGAAAATGAGCGTCACGCCGACGGCGATCAGGGCGTAGATGACGCCGATGACGGCGCCGTTCGTGGCCTGGACCAGCAGGTAGTCCCAGCTCATCGCCTCACGAGCGCTCCCGCGATGTCGCCGCAGGGGTCACCGCGGGCGGTGACCCCTGGCGGGCGATCCTAGGCGTCCGGCCGGGGAGTCACTGGCCTGGCTTCAGGTACGTGTACTTGACGTCTGCGATGTCGCGCGGCCAGATGATCGGCGCGTCCTCGGCATCCTGATTCGCTTTATCGAATTGCAACAGCGCGACCGGCGCGTTCATGAACTGGTGATAGGCCCAGTCCGGCTCGCGGCTCGTCGAGAAGGTGTAGCGGCCACGGCCGAGCACGATGTCGGTCTTCTCGAGCGCCGCGATGATGGCCTTGCCGTCCGTCGACTTCGCGCGCGCGATCGCATCGGCGAGCACCAGCATGGCGTCATAGTTCTCGATCGCCTGAGGCGACGGCGCGTGGTTGTACTTCTTCTTGAAGGCGGTGACAAAGGCCTTGGTCTTGTCATTCCACGCGTTCTTCGGAAGACCTACGAGCTCCGTGACCAGATAGCGACCCGCCTGGCCAACGTTCTTCCAGAACGTCGGATCCACGGCCGGCCCGCCTGAGTTCGCCATGCCAGTCCTGGCCGTCGGCGCGAAGCCCAGCGTGTGGGATTGACTGACCAGCGGATAGGCGCCGGCCTCGCTGTAGAACGTCATGAAGAAGTCGAAGAGCGGCTGGTGGCTCTTGAACCGCTCGATCTGCGCTGTGAACTCGGTCGAGTTCGGATCGGCGCCGACGACCTCGTACTTGATGCCGTGCTTGTCCAGCACCGGCAGCAGGACGTCGCGCCCACTCTGTCCGCCGTCGGTCTTCTCGAACATGACGGCGACGTTCTTGAATCCCGCTGCCGCCATCCAGTCGCCGTACTTGGTAGCGATCAGGGCCTGGTTAGGCGCGACGCGGAAGACCTCCGGATAGCCCTTGGCGGTGATCTTCAGGGCCCACACGTCCACCGCGATGATCGGGATGCCGGCCTTGTGCGCGACTTCCATCTCGGCGAGGAACACCGAGCTGTGGAACTCGCCGGTGATCGCGACGACCTTCTCCTGGGAAATCAGCCGTTCCGCCGCCGCGGTCCCCTCTTCGGGCTTTCCGCGCGTGTCGGCGAAGACAACTTGGATCGGCCGGCCGAGCACGCCGCCCCGGGCGTTGAGCTCTTCCGCGGCGATCTCGGCGGCCTGCTTCATCAGCGCGCCCTCGGCATAGCCGCCGGGCGGGGACAGCGGACCGACCCAGCCCACCTTGATCGGATCGGCAGCCTTGGCGGTCGTGCCAATCAGCTGCGTCGCCGCGATCGCGATCGCGGCGATCACCAGGAGAACTCTTCCCGTCACGCGCCAGGAGTGTTTGACACGCATGGTCGGCCTCCGTTCTCCACCTCTGTGCGAAGCGCTCGATGACCCCTAGTTCTATTGATCGAGAGCCCGGGCACTATAACACTCCGGGATCGTGCACCGCAGGGCCCACGGCCGCTAGCCTGTGACGCTGGTGAGGAGCTCGGACTCGAGTGCAAGGACCTCCGCGACGACTCCAGCGGGCGTGAAAAACGTCCCGTACGGATCGGGAAAGACGATCGACGGATCGTCTGTCATGGCGCGCGCTGCGACGAGGCGCTTGCTGAAGCGAGCGTCCGCCTCCGCGTAGCGGGCGACGGGATCATCGGGCAGCACCTCGTCGAAGGACGCCGCGTACAGCACCTCGGAGCGCGCGACGTGATGCAGGATGCGGCGCAGCGGCCAACCCCCGTCCGGCGGCTGCCAGTCGAGGTCATCGTCGCTGAGGCCGGCCGCGCGCTGAGTGAGCAACCGCATGGCCTGGTCGACGCGCCAGAGCCAGGCGTCGAGGTCCGCCGCCGTAAGTGGCAGACGGTCTTCGGGCAATGTCACCGTCGACGGCGCCCAGCCGTCGGTCGGAATGGGCACGACGCCCTCGCGGCGCCAGCGCTGCCATTGATCGATCTGGTTGAGATGATCGAGCGCGTGGTCCAGCACGCGGCGCAGCGGCTTGCGCGGCGTATACGTGTACGACGTGACCGACATGTAATCGATCTTCTTCCGCTTGCTCGGATCGGCCGGTTGGGTGAGGCGATCGAAGAGCTGGTTCGTCATCGGTGACCGGACCTCGGCGTCTGCCGGCTGATCGAGCAAGCGACGCAGATGGCGCCGGCCCCTCGTGTGCGTCTGTTCGAGATGCGTCGCGGGATCGATCGGGGCGGGATCGAGCGTCCACGCCGCCACAATGCGGCCGGCGGAGGCGTGGGCGAGAACAGCCACGCCGTGTCCTCCGCCTCGCGCGGCGGCCAGTAGCCTATCGCGTGAAGCCTCAAGGGCTCCGGTCCACTTCTCTGCCGGTTCGGCGATCGTCGTCCGTGCCGCCATCGTTCGACCTCCCTCGTCTCGGCGCCATCAACGGAGCCGTCCACCGCGATGATACGCGCGCCCGTGCGGCGCGTCGAATGGCAGTCGGCGCAAGCGCTACGGCAGCCCGCTGATCGCGCGGGAAAAGCGTTCGACAGCGCGCAGTTTCACGTTGTCTGTTGGTCCGTCGATCTTCGTCCTGTTTGGCCCTGTTTCGGACTCTTATGGGAGCAAAATGGGAGCAGCCGCGTCAAGGGCGAGGCCGGGCTAGTTGCGGCCCCGCCCTCGTGACTCATTTCGCCGGGCAGGCACTGTGAACGTCGCCGTCTGTCCGGTGAAGATGTGGTGCTCGGGTCGGCCAACTCGATGAACACCACTCGCAACTCGGCCAGGCTTTTGGAGGCTTGGTGGCGGATGTAGGAGAGGGCCTGCTGTGTCCTTTCATCCTGCTGAACCATAGGGGAACTCTTCTCTGAGGCCGGATGAGCTCGCAGTTAACTTACTCTGAAGTAGCTAGGCCAGGATCTCGCTCAGCACGCGCCCCTCGGCCGGCGCCGCCGGCAGTTCCAGCAGCGTCGTCAGCGTCGGCGCTACATCGCGACTACTGATCGGGCCGAGCGTCAGCCCGCGCTTGACGCCGCGACCGGCGGCGACGAACACCGCGCGGTTGTCCGCGTACGTCGGCCGCTGGCCGTGGGTGCCACGATAGTGCGGCGGACCGAGCTCGTCCTCGCCGCGTGTCTCGTCCGCGAGCATGTAGCCGGGCGCCGCCTCCAGCAGCAGGTCGCCGACGCGGTCATTTTCCGCCGGGCCCGGCAGCCCCAGGCTTGCGTACTCCTGAGGCGTCCACACTGCCGCCACGCCTTCGAGCGCGGCCA
>DATLXS010000149.1:0-4354 GCA_035575675.1 Gemmatimonadales bacterium | reverse complement strand
ACTCGCAACGATCGCCCTGCAAAGCGTGATGGAGGATCTGGCACCGCGATTCGAGAAGGCAAGCGGCCACAAGGTGAGGATCACATTCGGCCTCGGCGTCCCTTTGGCAAAGCGAGTGCAGGACGGCGAGGCCGCGGACTTACTGTTAGGGCCTCGGGGCAGTATCGACGGCTTGATCAAGGCCGGCAGGTTGGAACCGGGTTCGGACATTAACCTTGCCCGCTCGGGCGTCGGCGTAGCGGTGCGCAAAGGGGCGCCGAAGCCGGACATTTCCACACCCGAGGCGCTAAAGCGCGCGCTTATCGCTGCCAAGTCCATCAGCTATACCAACCCGGCTTTCGGCGGCGCGAGCGGCGTTCACTTCGGCAAGGTGATCGAGCGCCTGGGCATCGCCGAAGAGATGAAGGCCAAGACCAAATTCCCGCCCCAAGGCGGGTTCACGGCGCGCCTGCTCGTTACCGGAGACGCTGAGTTGGCCGTGCAGCAGATCGGGGAATTAATATCGATCCCGGACGTTGAGCTCCTCGGCCCACTGCCTGGCGACCTGCAAAGTGTTACGACTTTTGCGGCCGCGATTCCATCGGCTGCCCATCAACCGGATGCCGCACGAGCACTGATCAAGTACCTGCAATCCCCCGAAGCCGCTGCAGTCATGAAGGCCAAAGGTTTGGACCCGATCGCGGAACTACGCTGATCCCTGATTGCTTATGAGCGCCCCAACCTTTTGCTGCTGCGGACAGACCGCCAGCGAAGTGCCCGCTCATAGCGTCGTCCAGGCTCGCCGCAGAGCAAGACGTTAGGCTGCTATTCAGGGAAGGTGACGCGTCATCACGGTGGAAGAAAATGCAACCACATAGGCGATGCATGCTCATTGGCACCGTGTATCGGTCAACCCTTGTCTCGCTTGCGCTCGTTTTGGTGGCTTGCACAACACAAAAGCAGTCAGGCTTGGTGGATGCGGCTGCAACACCGCTCAGTGATCTGAACGTGGTTCACGCGGAAATACCGGCTGTCCTTGTAGAGGCGCAGAAGGAGGCTTACTCGGTACCGTCAGATCACAGTTGTGCCTCTCTCACAGCGAGGGTTCGCGCCCTTGATGAGGTGCTTGGCCCGGACCTGGATGCACCTGCTTCCGCCAGCAATCCAGGCCTCATTGAGCGTGGCTCTAGCGCGGCAGGTACCGCAGCGGTTGGCGCCCTGCGTCACACGGCAGAAGGGGTCGTTCCCTTCCGAGGGTGGGTCAGAAAGCTCAGTGGGGCAGAGCGTTACTCGAAGCAGGTTGCTGCGGCCATCGCTGCGGGAACAGTTCGCCGTGCTTTCCTGAAGGGGCTCAGAGTTTCAAAGGAGTGCCCGTGAAGCCCATATCGCAGCAGCCTAACCTTCGTTCCAGCGGACTGCCTTCGGCGGCCGCTGAACTCAAACGTTAGACCGCAATGAAGCTACCGCTTTACCAGATTGATGCCTTTACAAGCCGGATGTTCAGCGGGAATCCCGCTGCAGTGGTCCTGCTGGATGCCTGGCTGCCCGACGACGCGCTCAGAGCGATCGCCGCAGAGAACAATCTTGCCGAGACCGCGTTCGTAATCCGGCATGGGGAGGTCATGCCGCTGCGATGGTTTACGCCAACGGTGGAGGTCGATCTGTGCGGGCATGCAACTCTGGCGGCAGCCGATGTTCTTTTCCGCTACATCTCGCGTGAAGCGAAACGCCTTGTATTCAGTACGCGCAGCGGAAACCTCACGGTTACGCGGGACGGCAACCTTCTCAGCATGGATTTTCCTTCCCGTCCCGGGAAGCCGGTGGAGATAGAGGATACCGTCGTTGCAGCTTTGGGCGTTCGCCCCAAAGAGTTATATCGAGCGCGCGACTTGCTTGCGATCTACGAGTCCGAATCGGAAATACGCGGCTTTCGGCCGGATTTCGGGCGCATCGCTTCGCTTGACGTCCTTGCCGTCACCATATCCGCGCCCGGTGAAGCGGTTGACTATGTCTATCGATTTTTCGCGCCGCGCCAAGGAATCCCCGAGGATCCCGTAACCGGGTCTGCGAATTGCACGCTCGTGCCGTACTGGGCTGCGCGCCTCGGCCGCTCCGAGCTGGTTGCGAAGCAGCTTTCGGCCCGCGGGGGCGACCTTCATTGCGCGCTGCGCGGCGATCGCGTTTTGATCGCGGGGCAAGCCGTCGAGTACTTGCGCGGGGAGATTACAGTTGACGCTTCCGAGCCGACTCGTGGGTGCGAACGGTAGGCATCGTGGAATTCAGACGATGAGTGTCGATGACGCAAATTGCGAGCTGTGTGCGCCAAGCGATGTCTTGGTAGAGAACTCGCTTGCCTACGTGCGCTACGACAACAATTCGCTCAGCCGCGGTCATATCCTGGTTATCCCTAGACGCCACGTCGGCAGCTTTTTCGACATGACGAAAGAAGAACAGGACTCCGTACTTTCGCTGCTGAACCAGGCGCAGCGGGTTATCGAGAAGGAGCATGCTCCGGACGGCTATAACATCGGGGTGAACGTCGGGAAAGCCGGGGGGCAGTCCCGCATGCACGTACACGTGCACTTGATTCCCCGCTACGAGGGAGATGTTCCAAATCCCCAAGGGGGAATCAGGTGCGTCCTGACAAGGAAAGCACATGGCGCCTAACCGCGCGTTCGAGAGCGGATGCACCAGGCGCACCGCTCACCGCGAACGCTAGCTTGCTCCGGCAAATGTCAGTGCAACCTCCCCGGGCAAGCGGCGCAAGAACCGGCGAGCCGCGGGCAGCCGCCGTAATCGAGTGATCGCAATGGAACGATATTTCGACGACTTCAGGCCCGGGGAACGCTTCCGGTCCAAGGGGATAACCCTGACCGAGGCCGAGATCATCAACTTTGCCCTTGCCTACGATCCCCAGCCGTTTCACGTGGATGTCGGCGCGGCGGCTAACTCATCGTTCGGCGGACTGATAGCGAGCGGCATACAGACGTTCGCTCTCGCATGGCGGATGTTCCTTGCTGAGGGATTGTTCAGCGCCTGCGGCATGGGCTCTCCCGGCATCGACGAACTTCGTTGGACAGCTCCGGTCAAGCCTGGCGACACCATCTACACGGAGGCAGAAGTGCTGGAGGTGCGCCCCTCCAGCTCGAAACCCGATCGCGGCACGCTGCGGATGGGCTACTGCATAGTGAACCAGCGCAGTGAAACGGTTCTAACCATGACCATCCTTCATATTCTCAAAAAGCGCCCGTAATGGCCTTCGCCGTCGACAAAGTACGAATCCGACCTGCGCGCGTCACCGACGCGGAGCAACTCGCCGCTCTCACCCGCGAGCTGGGTTACACGACGAAACCACAGGAGATCGTTACGCGCATCGAGAAGGCATCGAAATTGCCTGAGCACTTTGTCGCGGTTGCCGAAATTGAAAGCGGCGTCATCGGCTGGGTCCAGGCCGAACACAGATTCAGCATGGAGACAGGCGAAAAGGCGGAGCTCGTCGGCCTAGCCGTCGGTACCGGAGCTCGGCGCGGCGGCGTGGGAAGGTTGCTTGTGCAAGCGGCCGAGGAATGGGCGACTGATCGCGGCCTGAGCTCGATTGTCGTTCGCTCCAACGTCGTTCGGCCGGAGTCGCACCCCTTCTACAAACGAATCGGATATGCACGGTCAAAGACCCAGCATGTGTATGCGAAGCTCCTGGTAGCGGCGTCCCGGAGGCATCTCAAAGATCGGAGGAATAAGTGAAGCCTTTTACCGCGATCACAGTCGTTCTACTCACGCTCATTGCCCTCGTGCAATTGCTTCGCTTTATACTCGGCTGGGAGGTCACCGTGAACGGATTGATGGTTCCGGGCTGGCTGAGCGGCATCGCGTTTGTGATCACGGCCGGTCTTGCGGTCATGGTCTGGCGAGAAGCTCGTCATGGACCGTCCTAGACCGCTGGTTACCGGACCCAAGCAACGCACTGGCTCTTTCGTTCTTCCTGTTGAGCACCTTGCCCACGGCATCGGAAGTCCCTTGCCCATGAATAACCGAGGTCGGGATGGAATCCCCAGTGGGTCGTCCGGGACTGAGGCAAGGCGCTCTCCCGAAATGACTAGGTAGCGAGGAATGCAATGTCGAAACTGCGCGTCCAAAGCTTCGCGATCTCCATCGACGGATACGGTGCCGGGCCTAACCAGGGTCTCCAGAATCCGCTCGGCGTCCGGGGCCCCGAGCTGATGGAATGGTTCTTCCCCACGCGCGTATGGCGGAAGATGCAGCGCCTTGACGGCGGAGAGACGGGGGTCGACAACGGGATCGCCGAGCACGGCCTCGCCGGAATCGGGGCATGGATTCTCGGGCGCAACATGTTCGGTCCCGTCCGGGGCCCGTGGCC
>DATLXS010000148.1:0-3276 GCA_035575675.1 Gemmatimonadales bacterium | reverse complement strand
ATTGCGGATTGGGCTCGCCCTCTCTATCAATCCGCAATCCGAAATCCACAATCCGCAATTGATTTTAGGTCCGTAGCTCAATTGGTAGAGCACCGGTCTCCAAAACCGGGGGTTGCAGGTTCGATTCCTGCCGGGCCTGTTACGGTTGAGTGTAAGCACGGCGGGACCGCCGCCTAACAAGCGCTTGAAGCTGGCGGGCGCTGATCGCCTTAATGGAAGCGGAGCGTTGTGCCCTGGCGGGCACGGACTGTCGTCCGCTACTCTTGCGCCGGCGGGCGAGTCGCCCGCAGCTTAAGCGCGATCCGTTAGGCGGCGGGCACGCCACCCCCCTTCCTGGAGGCTTGCATGCGCACCTCGATGTTCCTTCTCGCGACTCTGCTCCCGGTCGGTGCGGCTCAGGCCCTTGCCCAAGCCACCGACGAGTTCGTCGCAAGAGAAACCGCCGTATGGCAGGCAGTGAAGGACAAGAGCCTCGACGCCTTTATGGCGGCGCTCGATACGGGCGTCGTCGCTGTCTATGCAGACGGGATCCATACTCGTGCTGCTGAAGTGGCGTCCGTCCGCCAGGTGAATCTGCGCAGTTTCACCCTGACCGAATTCGCCACTCGACACCTCGATCCCGGTACGACGCTCCTGACCTATAGAGCCATCGTCGCAGGGGACGCGGGAGGTCAGGACTTTTCCGGCACCTATTGGGTTTCTAGCCTTTGGCGCAAAGCGGGAGGCCAATGGAAGACGGTCTTTCACACCGAAGTAAAGGCGCGGTGACCGGCGCGCGGCCTAACAAGCGCTTGAAGCTGTCGGGCGCTGATCGCTTTAAAGGAAGCGGAGTGTTGTGCCCCTGGCGGGGCACGGACTGCGTCCCCCATCCTTGCGCCGGTGGGCGAGTCGCCCGCAGCTTAAGCGCGATCCGTTAGGCTGCCGCGCCGATCACAACCAGGTCTTACTTCCTTCCAAGCTCGGCGTACGAGCTGAGTGAGAAGTAGATCCGGTCTGCTGTTGAGTTCGCCACAACCTCACCACTTAGTTTGCTTCCGAGAAGCAACAGCCCCAATGAAGCGTTGTGCGGCCAACGCGCCGCATCGCTGGTTGGGATACGCGCTGCAAATGTTCCTGACAGGCGCCCGTCGGCGAACATGACGTTGCTGACTGCAGCACCTGGCTCGTCGCCAACCCACGCTTCAATCCTCCCATCCAACGTGATCTGCAGTCGCATTGCGACAGACCCCTCGTAGGTTCGCAACGTTCCCGACCAGTCGCCGGCGAGCTCCGGGGTGACGACGAGAGCGGCTGGATGGGGTGGTGGAGGCGGCGGGCCCAGGTGCTGCGGCGCCCGCTCGGGCGCGACGGCGGCAACGGCCTCTCGTGCGACGGTAAACTCCTGGGCCATCAGAGTGAAACGCGTTGCCGTATTGGCGAGCACCACGACGGCGACATTGCTAGGGGGAAAGAGGACCATCACGGCGGTCGCTCCCGGCATCCCCCCGGTATGCGCCAACGTGGTTCCACCATCAAAAACGCCGAAGCCGAGACCATTACTGGAGGGAGACACGGGCTGGTGCATCTGGTCTAGGGTCGCGTCGCGAAGAATCGGCCGCTGATTAGTCAGGTGATTCTTGAGATGAAACATTGCGAAGCGGATCAAATCGTGCGCGCTCGAATAGACGGAGGATGCCCCGACGTGATCGAAGGTAAAGAACGGGAGGGCACGATCGTTGTAATCGTATCGTTCCGCGATGAAGCGCGCGAGATCGGGCGGCGGATCGATCGATGTGTGAGTCATGCCCAACGGCTGAAATACTTCGTGCCGCATGAAATCCGCGTATGATTGACCGGACACGCGTTCCATGACATAACCAATGATCCCATATCCAAGATTCGAGTACTCGACGACCTCGCCTGGCGGAAAGACCACATTGCCGTACCTCCTGATCGTCTCCTCCATGGGCGGTGGGCGGTAACCGCGATCGGAATAGAAAAACTGTGAATGCAGCGGAAGGCCGGCCGTATGGCTCAGGACCCGCCGGACCGTCGCTCCAGTAGTGTCGCCACCTAATCCGGTGAGCTTTGCGGTCCCCAGATAGGCGTTGATGGGTCGGTCGAGATCTACCAAGCCGCGTTCGACCAGGACCATGAGTCCCGTCGCGGTGATCGGCTTTGAGATGGACGCAAGAGGATAGATCGTGCTTGCGGTCGCCGGAATCCTCTTTTCTCGATTGGCCCAGCCGATTGCGTCCTCCCATACGATTCGCCCCTCCTTCGCGACGGCGACGGCAACTGAGGGCGAGCCCATGCTATCAACCAGTCGGTGCATCGCACCCCGCACTAACGCGAACTGGTCGGACGACTGCCCTAGAAGCGCGTGGGCGAATCCGTCGAGGGCGACAAAGACGAGCATGAAGCGGCGCATGGCCGGATCCGGTTTGATTTGTGTTGCCGCCAAGGAGGTCGGCCTGGCGCAGGTTCACTCTCCTTGGATAGGGAAAACGCGGAAAAGGTTGAGAAGCCTGTGGCCAGCGGGGATGGTCTCACCCCTGCGCAACCTTCCGGCCGTTCATAATGTCATACGTTCTGCGGTCGGTGATCATCACTTGGTGCCCGGGTCACTATCGCACCGCGGCTCGTGGGAATTGGAGCAGAGCGGGGTAGCTTAGGCGGTCAGAGCACTGTGGCACGCGAAGTGGCAAGGCGGACTCGTGGCGCAGAACAGGTGCGCCGCCGCGCGCCTCCTCGCGGAGCGCAAGTTTGGGGAATGTTGGCCAAGCTGCCACGAGCACCCGGCCCTGGGCGCGGGAAAAAGAATGCAGCCGCTCCCGAATCTTTTCTGAAGGTGATCGCGGCCGAGGGCATCCGCTACTTCAGCGCCCAGCTCTGGCAGCGCTGGACCCGCGTGCCGGAGGCCGAGTGTCGCGAGACGCTCTCGTGGGAATCAATCATTGCGCTCATTGGAATCCGCGCGCAGCCTTGCAAAACACCCGAGTGAGCGGGGCGATCGCCGTGCAGCCGGTTCCCGAGCCCGCGGCGTATGTCTATGGTGAGTAGCTAGTTGCCTGCTATCATGACCTCCCCGGCACGACCGTTGCGAAACAAGCATCACCACCCTCCGCTCCGTGGCGGCAGTGTCGCGTCCACGTAGCTTTGGGCGCACGCGATTCAGCCGGAGGGATCGCATGAATCGCACGGGGTTCACGCTGCTCGAGCTGTTGATCGTGGTCGTCATCATCGGGCTGCTCGCCGCGATCGCGATCCCGAAGTTCGCCAACACGAAAGAGAAGG
>DATLXS010000147.1:0-2516 GCA_035575675.1 Gemmatimonadales bacterium | reverse complement strand
CGTCTCGCGTGGCCACCGCACCGTCCTGGGGCTTGTACGTCGGCAGTCGGGCGTCCCAGTGCGGGGGAAGCTGTCCTGCCATGACGCGGTCGAACTCGCCGGCGAGCTCCCCGTGCGCGGCACGGTAGCCGTCCATTACCTGCTGCCAGGCGCCGCGCCACGTCGCCCCGCGCGTGCCGACCTTGGCGAATTCCCGCTGCACCTCCTCTGGGACGTAAAACGTCCGGTCTTCCGGCCAGCCGTACGCCCGCTTTGTGAGCCGCACTTCGTCCGCTCCCAGCGGCTCGCCGTGGGCCAGGAAGGTGTCCTGCTTGTGCGGACTCCCGAACCCGATGTGCGTGCGCGCCACGATAAGCGAGGGCCGGTTTTCCTCGGCGCGGGCTGCCGCGAGCGCCGCGTCCACCGCGGCCACGTCCATCCCGTCCACGTACTGGACGTGCCAGCCGTATGCCGCGAAGCGCGCCCCGACGTCTTCCGAGAAGGTGACGTTGGTGGTCGCCGAGAGGGTAATGCGGTTCGAGTCGTAGAGCACGATCAGCCGGCCGAGATGCAGGTCGCCGGCGAGCGATGCCGCTTCGGCGGCAACGCCCTCCATCAGGTCCCCGTCGCTCGCGATGACGTAGGTCCGGTGGTCGACGATCGAGTGACCCGGCCGGTTGAACGTGGCGGCCAGCCAGCGTTCCGCCATCGCCATCCCGACGGCATTGCCGAACCCTTGGCCGAGCGGCCCCGTGGTCACCTCGATGCCCGTGCTGCTCCCACGCTCAGGATGCCCCGGCGTTCGGCTGCCCCAGCGCCGGAAGTGCTTGAGATCGTCCAGCGTGAGGTCGTACCCCGTCAGAAACAACAGGCTGTAGAGCAGCATGCTCCCGTGCCCCGCCGAGAGGACGAACCGGTCGCGATTGGCCCATTTCGGCTGTGTGGGGTCATGCCGGAGGTGTCGCGTCCACAGCACGTAGGCCATCGGGGCGGCGCCCATTGGCATTCCCGGATGTCCTGACGCCGCCTGCTCTACGGCATCGATGCTGAGCACGCGGATGGTGTTGATGCAGACATCGTCGATGGTGACCGTCTGGGCGGTCATCGAGCGCTCCCCCGCGAACCCACGTAGCGGCGGATCAGCGCCGTAGTCGAGCTGTCGTGGGCGTCCGCGGCAGCGCTGGAGCCCCGCAGCTCGCCCGCGATCCGCTGTGCCAGCGTCTTGCCAAGCTCCACACCCCATTGATCGAACGAGTCGATGTTCCAGATGACGCCCTGCGTAAACACGCTGTGCTCGTACAGCGCGACGAGCGAGCCCAGAATCGCCGGCGTCAAGCGCTCGGCGAGAATCGTCGAGCTCGGCCGATTCCCTTCGAAGACGCGGTGCGGCACGAGCCACGCAGGCGTCCCTTCGGCCTCGATCATGCGCTCTGTCTTGCCGAAGGCGAGCGCCTCGGCCTGCGCGAACACGTTCGCCATGAGCAGATCGTGGTGACCATCCAGCGGGTTCAGCGATCGGGAGAACGCGATGAAGTCGCACGGGACGAGCTTAGTGCCTTGATGAATCAACTGATAGAACGAATGCTGTCCATTGGTGCCGGGCTCCCCCCAGAGAATCGGCCCGGTCTGGTAGTCGATGCGGGTGCCGTCGAGCGTGGTGTGCTTCCCGTTGCTCTCCATTGTCAACTGCTGGAGATACGCGGGGAAGCGCTTGAGGTACTGGTCGTACGGCAGCACTGCGACCGTCTGCGCATCGAAGAAGTCGCCGTACCAGACCGCCAGCAGCCCCATGATCACCGGGAGATTCCGCTCCAACGGCGCGGTGCGGAAATGCACGTCCATCACATGGAACCCACCGAGCATGTCGCGGAAGTACTCCGGGCCGATCGCCAGCATCGTGGACAGCCCGATCGCCGAGTCCATCGAGTAACGCCCGCCGACCCAGTCCCAGAAGCCGAACATGTTGGCGGGATCGATGCCGAACTTCGCCACACCCTCGTCGTTCGTCGAAACAGCAACGAAGTGCTGTCGTACCGCCCGCTCGTCGCCGAGCTTGCGCAGGCACCAGACGCGGGCCGAGTGGGCGTTGGTCAGCATCTCGAGCGTCGTGAACGTCTTGGAGCAGACGATGAACAGCGTCTCGGCGGGATCGAGGTCGCGCGTGGCCTCCACGAGGTCCGTGCCGTCGACGTTGGAGACGAAGCGGAACGTCATGTCGCGCCGGCTGTAGTGTCGCAGCGCCTCGTAGGCCATGACCGGGCCGAGATCGGAGCCGCCGATGCCGATGTTGATGATGTTGCGGATCGGTCGCCCGGTGTGCCCGCGCCAGCGGCCGCTGCGCACCTCGTCGCAGAAGGCCGCCATGCGGTCGAGGACGGCGTGCACCTCGGGTACTACGTCCACCCCGTCGACCAGCATCCGCTCGTGCTTCGGAGCTCGGAGAGCAACGTGGAGCGCGGCCCGCTGCTCGGTCACGTTGATCTTCTCGCCGCTGAACATGGCATCAATGCGCCGGGCCAAGCCGCATTCCTCGGCCA
>DATLXS010000146.1:0-8477 GCA_035575675.1 Gemmatimonadales bacterium | reverse complement strand
ATGAGCTTCCGGCTGTGGGCGGCGGCACCACGCCTCGCTGACACGTTGGCAGCCGAATTGCTGGCCGAGGTCGCCAGTTGCCGTATCTCGGAAACGCTGTTTCGGCTCGAGTGGCGATTTATCACGTGCCGCGGCCTGAGTCGGGCCGTCACGATGGAGCGGCCGCAAGACGTATTGGTGGACGAGGCCTACCCGACGCTGCCGGGTGGCGTGTCCGTGTTCCTTCAGCGCTATCTCGACGCGCCCGAGAGCGTGCTCGTGCTACAGGGCCCGCCGGGCATGGGTAAGACACGTCTCATCCGAGCGCTGCTGCGCGAGATGTCGCTACGCAAGGACCCTAACGACGACGAGCATGCGGTAGCACTCTACTCCGGCGATAGAGGGGTCTGGGAGAGCGATGAGATTTTCGTCGAGTTCATCACCGGCGATCACGACGCGTTCCTGATAGAGGATGCCGATCACCTGATCACTCCGCGCGCCAATGGCAATCAGTCGCTACATCGGTTTCTCAACGTGTCCGACGGCATCGCGCAGGCACAAGGCCGAAAGATCATCTTTTCGACGAATTTGCCCGGCGTGCGCGATCTCGACGATGCGCTAGTGCGCCCAGGCCGCTGTTTCGCCCATGTCCATATGCGGTATCTACAGCGCGACGAAGCGCAGCGGATTCTGGCGCGGCTGTGCGCCGACGACGGAGATCGACTGGCGTCTGCTGCGCAGTGGCTCGATGCCGGTAAGACCAGCTTCTCGGTCGCCGAGGTGTACGCCGCACATCGTAAAGCCGGGTCACGGACCGCGCCCCTTCAGAGCACTTTCCCGCGAGGGGCAGTGCCCGAGTCGCTGCGCTCATCTGAGAACTTGCCTGTAGAACTGCAATCGCGGGACGATAGGTAACGGACGTGGGGCCCGATCAAGGCGAAAGACAGTCTGAACAAGGTACAGGCATCATTGCGGATGTACATGGGAATGATGAGCTCCATGCCCGGCGCGGCGGAACTGAAGAAGCGTGTGGTGCTGGATGGAGCGCAGTTTTCGCTTCGTTGGTCTGCTGACTGATGGTCGTACAGAGACTACGTCACGCGGCGACTATCGGTGATCGTTCCATCTGCGAGAGTCGCAGACGCCTTAACTCAACTCGAAGGCGCGACGGTAGTGAGCGCTCTTGCCACGGAGGTAGCGGTCTAGCTCGCCAAGCCTGGCGCCATCTCGGATCAACGCCGCATACAGGCCCTCCCACGTCCGGTACGTAAAACAATGTTGACGGTCGGGGCGCAGGTAGCGACGCACGTCCTCGGTCGGAGGAACGAACGAATATCGGACTTCGTCCGCTGTGCCGCGCTGAGTGTCGCTGGCAAGGTTCACGACGTGCCATGGCAGCTCGCCCGCCATCTCGCACGCGAACACGATGTTCCGAAAGAGCTGGCTGTGAAACCGCTCCGCGATTCGGTTTGGCTGGACGCTCCGCCTGGCGTACTCGCTCGATGTAAGGTAGCGATCCAGTAGTGCTTGCCGGCCGGTTGGCTTCTCGTCCGGTCCGTTGACGCTCTCGTGCGCGAGCGGGTTGCCCGATCCGAACTTCGCCTCGATGCAGATGACCATCTCGCCCGGGGCAACCAGCATGATGTCGGGCTCCGTCGGGAACCTCCGGATGTCCTTCTCCAGCATGTCGCGCACACGGACCAACTCAGAGAACAAGGAAGAGTCGCCGTGACGCAGGTCGATATGTCGCCCCCACAGGTAGAGGGACGGTTCGGACCGTAACACTCTATCGGTCAGATACTGCGCAGAATCTCGGAGCCGCCCGGCCACCGCCAAACTGACGAACACGTTCCAGCTCAGGGCATCCTCGGACATCTCGTAGCCTAGCCGGTGCGCCTCGGCTTTCATCCCCTTACGCAAGGCAACCGCGCGGACGAGGTCGGGTTCTACGATAAAGTTCCGTAGCCGCGCATCGTCCTCCAGACCATCACCGTTCCAGTACACGAATGTGTTCGAGTGAAGGCGGATGCAATGTTCCGGGCACCACGGCATCTTCCGGTCTCGTGGTCTGCCTTCACGGTCTTCCTGTCTGCCATAAGCGATATTGAGCAGCGCCGTCGAACAGCCTTGCACGGGGCATTTGGGGGCACGAGGGTCATTCAGCCGGGCAGGATCGAAATCGGCGTGGCCAAACGCGCGGAAGCAGGGAGAGGTCTGCGTGGGCATCGGGCACCAGGCAAAAGGGCCTTGGATTGGCTTGAGTGCACCTACACTGAGCTGGGCGCGAGCATAACGCGTCGCCATTCGGGGCGCGAGGCCACTTTAAGAAGGCCGACGAGGCCGAGCAGCTGCTCAATCTCGGACGAACCTGATGCCCGCTACAAGGCGTTCCTGCACAAGACGAAAGTGCCGGAGTAGCGGCGTCGCGAGGTCGGCCCCGATCAGAGTGCTTTGCCAGGGAACGCGTTGGGCACGAGCTTGCCCTGGTCAATCAATATGCGAGTGGGCTTAGGATGGCCGATTACTTCGTCATCGTCAGCTTCGAGAGTTCAGCGATGGTCGCCTTGTCGTCATACACGCCCGCGCCACCACATACGGCGTTCCTTTAGCACCCAGGTGATAGGTCACCTTGCGCGAGCCTTCCTTCTCGCCGGGTTTCGCCCACCAGTACTCGACCCAAACCCCAGAAGGTTTTCACGCGGCGTCGCAATGTTTTGCCGGATCCGGGTAGAAGCTCTTCCCGTTGGCGTCCTTGATGGACGTCATCGGTTGGCCAATCAGATCCGGCCGGATCGGGTGAGCTATGGCGACCTTCTTGTCGCAGTCCTGGACAAAGAGATAGGTGTCTTTCCACACCCACGGGCTTTGTTTCTTGTTGAACTGCGCCACATCGCCCGTCTTCGACAGAGGGCTGGCGGCCTCCCTCACCTTCGCGACGACCTCTTGCGCGGTTGCCTTGTCCTCTCCCACCGTGACACGGGGCACGGCGATGAGGAGAGCCAGCGGCACCATTGTGAGGATGATTCTGTTGCTGTTCATACGCTTTCTCCGAGGGGATCAGTCCCGCGAACGGCGACGGTGGTGCGCTCAGTACACCTACCGTCAAAACTCTCTCTACTGCTTATCGTAGAACTGAACGTCGTCCAACTTCGCCCCCTTGTCATCGGTGCCCTGAAATTCGAGCGTCATCGACTTTCCGTTCTTGGCTACCTTGCGCGTGACGTAGACGACGGGCTTCCCTGCCTTCTTCTGGACAGACTTGGTGGTGTAAGCATCCACACGGGTCATCGCGATCGAGTCGAGACCCGAACCAAGACCGGGGGTTGGATAAGCTTTGCCGTCGATTTTGGCTTTGATCTCAAAATGAATGGGTTTGCCTTCCGCGCTTATCCCGTCGGTCGTCAACTTGAAATCATCGCCGGACACTTCGTACCTGCGGGTCTCACTCTGAGGTGCGGGTCCCCGATTGAACTTCGACTTTGCAAGGTTAAGCTTCCACGTGCCGTTGATCGGATCGGTGTCCTGCGCCGGAAGGCTAGCGGGAACCACTGCTGCAACGACGGCAGCAAGAGCGATCGTGCAAGCGAGACGATTCATGGCGGCCTCCTTTTACGCGACTCGTCCAGTCGTCTCGTTAAGATGAGCATCAGGCGTGCCTTATAGGCGGTACCGGCATCAAATCCCAACGCGGCTCCGCGCGCTTGACCGACAGCAGGAACTCGCGCTCATCGCGAGTGAGATCCCGCCTCAGGCGGCGGATCAGCTCGGCCCTCGCATCCTCGAGGTCCTGGGCTGTGACCTTGATGCGGGTCATGCCCGCGAAGTCGTCCCCGAACGCTTCCCCGATGGGTTTCAGACTTGGGTCGAGGAGCTCCGCTATGGGTCGACCGTGACTCGCCAGGTAGACCACGAAAGCCGTCCGGACCTCGTCCGTGAGCCCGTCCGCGTCCAGGAGCAACTTGACATCGAAGAGGTCCCGCGGGTGCTGACGATCGAGCGCCGCGACGATCTTGCCACCGTAGAGATCCGGTTCGCTGAGGACCGGTACGCTCACCGACTGTTGGAATTCGACCTCGACCGCCGGCGTCGTGCGCCGCATCCGCGGCGGGAAGACACTGCCACGGAACGTCGCATTGGGCTCGATCTTGACCAGAGTCCCCTGGGCGCCGACCACCAGCCTCGGCGCCTCGCGCCTCCCCGAGACGACGACGTTGGCTGACGCGATCTGCCGTCTTGCGCCCGCCGCGATCCGCCCGAGCGCTTCGTGTATGCTCGTAAGGGCCGCCTCGCGTTCGGTCAAGGGCAGAAAGGCGAGGTCGATGTCCACCGACAGGCGCGGCAGATCACGAACGAACAGGTTGATCGCGGTGCCGCCCTTGACTGCGAAGGCCTCCTCACGTCCGACAATAGGCAATACGCGGAGCAGCAACGACACCTGCTCACGATAGAGCTCGGCACTCATGCGCCACTCTCAGACGCCTCGGAGGGAACCGTGATCAGGTAGCGCGGATCGAACCGGCCGCCGCGCACGAGCAAGCGCTTGCCGCGGCCGAGCCTGATGCGCTTGTCGTTCAATTGCGCGCGCCAGGGATGTTTCACCTGATCGGCAAGATAAAGAAACATTCTCTTCACCTTCACGGACGTGCAGCTCTCGAGCAACGACTGGAGCGCCTCGGGCCTTGCGGTCGTAAGTCCCTCAACGAGCTCGCGCGCCTCTTCGAAGGAGGCGTGCTCGGGGAAGCCGTCAAGATACTCGAGCACCGCACGCTCGGGAGACGAGATATCGATGGCAAATTCACCGAAAGACCGGGACGTGAGGAAGAGCTCACGCGAGAAGAGTCCCGATGCCGTGTAGCGCACCGGGTGGTGCCAGTCATGGCCGCGAAACCAGGCCGGCAGGCGCACTCCGGGCGCCCCGTAGAGGTATACGGGCGAGCGCGCGCCAACACGCAGAAAGTGCCCGAGGCCCTGCAGTTCCAACGCGGTGCGTCCGCCCGGATGCACGCGCTTGCCGCCCACCTTCTGTATGGCACACACGGCCCCGGGCCAATCGACCTTGTCGCCCCGACGGATGAAGGCGCCGCGCCCGAGGGCGTCGATCCAGCCGCGCCGGCGGTATTGCTCGGCGAGTTTGCGCGAGACCCCGTGCTGCCTGAGCCATGGGTGGAGCGCAACCATACCCCTGGGCCAGGCCTGCAGGAGTTTGTTTATTTTCATGCTATTAAGGCTATCCATAGCTCTCATTATTACCTAAAAGTAAACCTTCGGTCACTCATGGTTCACTTTCATGCCGATAAACGACCTTCGGATAGGCAAACCTGCAGCATTCCAAACCCAAATGCCCCTGTCTCGGAGCGCTGCGGGAAATCGCTTCCGGGCGATCCCGCAGAGCTGAGGCAGGTTGTTGTTGATCACGCGACCCGATTGTTAGAGGCCAAGCGTTGCAGCTTGGATAATGCCTGGCATGTTTGCCTTCGAAGTGGGGCTCGTGAACAAAGTCCAAGTCGACAAGTGGGGCAAGAAGAGAAGTCGAACTGCTCCGTACTCAGCACGAAAGGTATCTATATCTGCTGTGTAGTTTCCCCATCCAGTACGGTGCGACTCGCAAGAGACATGCATTGCAGACATCGCCCTCGGAATGAGCTGTCTCAGCTCCCGTTGTACGTCACGCCCCAGGCAGATAATCACTCGAGGCGAGGTACGCGGAAGCAATTTCGCCCACAGTTGGCGGCCCAACGCGAGGGATTCACTCTTGCGAGGAAGCTCTGCGAACCTGGGGGATCGGAACGGCACGAAATGCGCAATCAGGGACTGCTCCATCAGTTCGCGAACAGAGCCGACAAACCTAATCGACGCGTGCAGGAGTGCGAACATCTCTTGGACTTGTATCTGAAGTGTCGAACGACCAGCGGGCGCATCGTCCCAACGCTCTACGAGATAGGAACACCCATCTTCGCAACTTGCCCAAGGATGATCGGCAGGAATCACCCGTCCCGCGGGATTGATTGTAATGAGCGCGACCCGGACCGGGCCATCAAGTACGGATCGCGAAACACTGAGAAACCGCCAGCCGAGCGTATGCCCTAACTTCTGGTACGCCGCGTCAATATCCCGCACGCATGAGTCGAAGAGTGACGGCGTAGCTTGTTGCGAGGACACCATCTCGTTGGACAATCAAGGGCGCAGGCGAGTCAATTTTCTCGCCTTCTTGGGCGAGTTTCCCCCGAGTTGCGGCAGGTTGTTGCGGATGAGCTGCGCGACGTGGGACGGGGCGAGATGCGCGTAGTGTTTCTCGGTCATGCGGGCGTCCGCGTGGCCGAGGGCCGAGGCCACGACCTGGAGCGGCACGCCGGCTTTGGTCAAGAGACTCGCGTAGCTGTGGCGCAGGATGTGAAATGAGACGGGCGGTTCGATCTCGGCGTGCAGGCAGGCGTCCCGCATCGGGCGGTGCTGGTGCGAGGGCTTCCAGGCCGATCCGCCGGCGTGGGTGAATATCAATGCCTCCCGCGGACGGCCGACGGTGAGCCCCTCGAAGAACTCCGCCCCCTCCCCCGTGAGATACACATGGCGCGGCCGGCCGCTCTTGCTGTGGCGGATCACGAGCGTCTCATTCTCGTGATCGAAGTCACCCACTCTAAGCGCGCAGAGCTCGCCGTACCGGCAACCGGTGAGAAGTGCCGCGCGAACCAGCGGCCGGAACTCCGGGTCGCTCGCGTTCACAAGTCTCACGGCCTCATCCGCGGTGATGAAGCGAATGACCGGAGCCTCGACGTTGCGGAAGGCGGGCACGCGCCGCCAGGCTTGGTCGGTGTCGGTCTTGCCCTCCCGCCAGGCGTGGTTGAGACAGGCGCGGAGCGCATTGAAGACACGATTCGCGCTCGCCTGCCGGCGGCGCTGGACGTCGGCCTCATCCGCCGCGGTGTCGCCGTTGCACGGATGACCCCGGTCGCCGATGCTGCGCGCGAGCGCATCGCGCCAGCGACGGATGATCTCGGGGGTGAGCTCGGAGAGCTGCAACGTCCCGAGCTTCGGCAGGACGTGCGCGTGGAGCTTGACCTCGGTGTCGCGCCACGATTTCGCGCGGACCTTCAGGTGCTCTATATAGTCGGCGACCGCCTGCTCGACGGTGGAGCGCCGCTCATCGCGCGGCTTCAATGTCTCGGAGGCGCCGAGCGCTTTGCGCTGCGCTTCCGAGAACGAGAGGATCGTCGTCCCGTTCGAGTCCGACGCATCGTCGGCGAGCGCGAGGCGGGCCTTGATGTACCGGTTTCCTTTGCGGCTTCGGATGTACCAGGTGCCGCCCTGCGGGCCCTTGTAGTACCCGATGGCAAGCTTCGGCTCGATCGTGCGCCAATAAGCCGCGTTGTCCGCAGACAGCGGCAGGCGCGATCTCGCCTCCCGAGTCTCGAGTCGCGCGTCGCGTCTCAATCGTGCCATGTGCCCTTTCGCGCCTCGCCGCAGGAAATTACCTAACGTTACCTAAGGCGCCCGTTTCATGGCCGTTACAGCCTTGTGTTGGAATGCTTAGGTAACTTTAGGTAATTTCCATGGTTGAACCGAGCAGGTACGATCTTAGACGAGAATGAACAAAATGCCTATTTTTATAGTGAATTACTGCATACTATCGTGAACGCCGGAAACCGCTAAAACGGCCCTCTCAAGGCTGTAACACGGGTTCGAATCCCGTAGGGAGCGCCATGAAATCAACGGCTTACATGAAAGTTGAGCAGCTCGTACGGATTCTGGCTTAGCGCGGGCGCACGTGGCAGCGTATAGACATCAGGCGCGACATGAGGTCTGCGATCGGGAGATGGAGCCGCGTCTGCCGGCACACAGACTTGCGGCCTAATCTACCCGCAGCAGCAGGTCATCAATGGAGCCGATCACGCGCTCTGCTTCGGCCTTGAGCGAGGCGATGGGCTCACCCAAGACGCTGACGGACACCGACACGATCTCAAGCGGATGCAAGACCACGGAGATGTTCTTAATCTTGAACGTCGGATTCAACTTTGGGCTTGCGAGCGTTCCGAGTGCGGAAGTTCTCACCAGGGGAACCACCACGCGGCGATCGTAATCGTCGTAGAGCGAGGACTGAACGGCTACCACGAAGGGGATGACGTCCCGGTGCTTACCGCTGTTGCGGTAGACATCGAACTGGGCCATTCAGAGCGTCGAGTGATCGTCGGCGAAGGACCCATGGTCCTCCGCGAAGCGCTTCCACGTGGCGAGCGTTTGTTTCACCGCCTGTGCATCACTTGCGCGCCGCTTCGCTTGCTCAACAATGAAACCGGCCAGAAGCGACTCAACGACACCCGAGAGATTGTCTGTCAAGCGGCGAACCCGGCTGACGAGATCCTCATTTAGGGTGACATTAACGGGACGTTTGCGCGCGGCGGGGTCGTAGGCGGGCTTCATATCGACAGTCTCCACTTATGCGCATCGTATGCGCATATGACAGTCCTGTCAATTCACGCGCGCCTTGAAGCACCCGCCGCGAA
>DATLXS010000145.1:0-2664 GCA_035575675.1 Gemmatimonadales bacterium | reverse complement strand
CGACGAGGACGCCTCGAACGAGCTCCACGCGCTTGTCGGGGATGCTTGTGTGGAGCAGCTCCTCGGCGGTCATGAGGACCGGTGGCATACTACGAACGTAGACGCGGTCAGTGGACATAGCAACGGAATGTCGATTCACGGTTCCAATCATCCCGACCCCCGCCCCGATGCCCCAACCGTGGCATGATCCGATGAGTCCGCGGCTGAGAGCCGCGACTCGGCAATGCCGGTAAACCGGCGTGATAACTCGACTCGGGCGCGCCCGTTTACGGGCGCTGCCGAGCCGCGGGTTCACCCGCGAACGAACCACGGAACGCTTTGTTTGCAATCTTTCGATGCGCGCTGCAACAATCCGGTTCTATCCCCGGGCTTCCCCTCACGTATCGTTGGAGCGTGTCGGCCTACCAAGAGTTGGACGCATTCAAGGCCTGCCATCAACTCACGTTGGCGGTGCATCGGCTCGCCGAGAAGCTTGAAGAGCGGGATGCAACGCTCGCCGGGCACCTGTGGGCCGCAGGCTTGTGCGCCTCGAGTCGCATCGCGCGCGGGTCCGGGTTCCGGAATCGTCGCATGTTCGCAGCGTGTGTAGATCGGACGCTCGCCGCGCTCTCGGAGATCGCGTATTACCTCGAGATGGGGTACGCGATGGGCCTGATCTCCAAAGAGGAGCGTCAGGAGCTCGAGAGTCTCAGCGGGCGCGCTTTGTTTTACTCCATGAAGCTGGTCCTAACCGAGCCTCCATCCTAGAGACCCGCTATCCGGGTTTCTACTCCACGTGCTCGAGTCGGTACCAGACTTCCCCGCGCACGAGCTGGCGGGCGCCGATCGTGCGACGCCCAATTTCCTGCAACGGCACGGTGGGATGCACCTTCGCGAAGACATCGTCGAGTGGCCGGTCCGCGTCGGCAAGCGAGTTGTACTCGTTGACTGTCACGTAGTCGTAGGTCTGCTCCGTCCCGAACGGGAAGCGTACGGCGTAAAGGGTCCACGAGCGCAACTTGCCAGTGCGGATGCGCTCCCGGTGGACAGGCTTCCAGAGCTCCCGCTCCAGACGGAGGTAGTCGTCTTCCTTGTCCGGTGCCACTTTCATGAAGTCGATCTCCGTCACAATCGGGGTGGGCTGGCCCTGTTGCGTGAAGGCAGCGGAGACTGTCGTGCCAGCGACGAAGGCCGTCGGCACGAGGGCTGGGATTAACAGGCGACGGAGATTCATGGCCGCTCCAGGGTGAGAGTAGAGGCGCGCGCGTCAGGCGGCTGGACGCCCAAGCGCCAACCTGACCTGACTCAGGTGATGTTCGTTATGAGCGGCGACCTTATCGAATTCATCCCGCAACGTGCGTACGCCGTCTACGCTATGCACGAACTCGAGATGGCCGCTGCGCTCATACTGCAGGCCGGCATAATAGATGATTGCGTTGCGAACCGATTCATATACGCGCCGGGAGATATCGAGCGGCACGCGCGAATAGTCGAGACCCCGAGCCCATGCATCCTGATCCATCACCCACAGCACCGGACGAGGCTCACTAAGCACTCGACGGATGCGATCAAAGAAGACGGTCTCGCTATCGGAGAGATGGTGCAGGATATAGCCGACTGACCATTTGCCTGGCGCGTAGGTGCGCGCCAGGTCCCCACGGTCGAGCGAGAAGCACTTCAGCGTCTCGTCCCGAGTCCGTTCAAGCTCTTGAATAAGGTCCGTGCGCCCCATGCCTTATCATACGGCGCGGTTCCGCTCGCGCCAGCGAGGCCGTGGTTAGAAATGAGGTTGCAGGACGTAGCGAACACCGAGTGCAGATGCATACAGCCCCACTCCGAATACGGCATGTGTTCCAAGGCTCTTCAGTCTGGCCTGCGCTGGATTGGGTGTTCTGGATGCAGCAATGCCGAGGCCGAACGACGGCTGCATGATGAACAACGGGAACACTACGGTGCCGATGCCGTAGAGCAGTGCCGGCAGCAAGGTCGGTCGCGTAAGCCAGTCGGCTGATGAAAGAACCACAAACAGAACCGCGAACACGACACCGATAGTGTAGTGGGCAATCCAGCCAGCCGTGCACTCAAAGGATTTCTGTGCTGCGGCGGCAATACTCGCATGCCGAAAGGTGCCCTCCGGCATGTGGCGAAGCCAGCGTCCGAGCAAGCAGTAGCTGAGCGATGGAATACTGAATGCGCGCTTTAGAAATAGATTCCAAAGGTCTATGGCGATTGTAGCGCCAATACCGACAACAATGGCACGAAGGATGACGTGTGCCTCAATGCTCACGATCTGCCTCGACATGCAATGTTAGACGGCAGAGCGCTACTCAGCTTACCGCTTTCTTCACGAGCGCGTCGATCCTTGCCTCTTCGGTGGCAGTCAACTTCTTCAGCGCGAAGGCGGTCGGCCACAGGGCGCCTTCGTCGAGGTTCGCCTTGTCGCTGAAGCCTAACGTCGCGTACCTCGTGTTGAACTTCTGCGCGCTTTGGAAGAAGCAGACGACCTTGTCGTCCTTGGCATACGCGGGCATCCCGTACCAGAGTTTCGGCGAGAGGGCTGGCGCGCTGGCTCTAATGATAGCATGGAGCCGCTTGCCCAAGGCGCGATCCGGTTCCCGCATCGCGGCGATCTTCGCGAGCACGGCGCTTTCCCCGTCCGCCTTGTCCGCCTTCAGCTCTTGGATG
>DATLXS010000144.1:0-25413 GCA_035575675.1 Gemmatimonadales bacterium | reverse complement strand
TAAGGCGTTAGTCCGATGCACGCTGAAATCGAGCCCGAACAGCAGGCCGAGCAGGGCGAGCCGGCGCCAGGCGTTCGGTTGATCGGCTTCCTCCCACCACCGCAGCATCGTCCACAGGATCAGTCCCGTGAACACCGCCGTCAGGATATACGGCGTGAACTTGATGGCGTGCTCCCACAGCGTATCGCTGAAGGCGAACGCGAGTGCGCCGAGCCCCGCGCCAGCGATCGGCGCGAGTCCGAGCTCCGCTACAGCGTGGCGTGGAGCCAGCATCCTGAGCGCGACGAGGAATACGAGCCCGACGGTCATCGCCGCCAGCACGCCGGCAAAAATGTTGAGCAGGTGCGCGGGCGACGAGCCGAACGGCAGGTGCGCGATCGGCCAGCCGAGCAGCGTGAGGACCAACGAACCGGGCGCGGCGATGACGCCCAGCGTCCCGGCGGCAGTCGAGTATTCACTGGAATCCCACCAGGTGATCGTGGGATAGGCCGTGCGCCAGAAGACCGCGGCGGCAATCACCACGACGAGGAGCCCGACGGTGCGGCTGGTGCGAGTGGCCAAGTGATGCAGCCTAACGCATCGCGCTTAAGCTGGCAGCAACATCTTTGTAAACCTCGGTCACACGCTTCGCGAAAGCTTGAACTCTTCTTGCTCCAGCAGCGGGCCCTGTTCTCGAAAAAAGCTTTCCAGCGTCTCGTGATCCATGATCGCATCCTCCTAACGGATCGCGCGTAAGCGCTGAAGAACGATTCATTCCATAATCTACGTGCGCCGCCAGCTTCACGCGCTCGTTCGGCGGCGTGTTTACGATCACGAGAGTGATCCGAGGGACGCGATAGGAGTCCTCTCTTGATCGCAATGCCAGGCACCGTCGTGGTCCCACAAAGGGTGATTAGGATGTTGGGGACAGGGAGGCCAGACTTCGACGCCGTCCAGAATGTCTTGCTGAACGTCCTCAACGAGCCTTTCAACGAAGTAGGTCGGATCATCGATGAGGCGGCGTAGGTTTGCCGAGAAATGCTCGATGAGACGCACGTCCGCAGCCCTCCCGGTATTCCGGAGATCGCGGCTAAGTCTCTGCGCGGCGTCTGAAACCTGAGCGTCTGTAACGGTCATGTAAGGGGCTCGCACGCCGCCTAACGAATGGCGCCTAAGCTGGTAATGCGCCCGCGCGGCCCCACCGCCCAGCAGGCATGGAGCGATATGCAGGTGACGGCCCAATAGGCCGAACCGCTGAGGTTGGTCCACGACCGACCGTCGTTCCCTGTCCAGTCCAGTCCGTTCGGCCCCGCCACCACGACGTAGCCCGGCAGGCCGGGGACGACTGCGGCGCCATAGACCGCGCCGCTGAACGACGGACGAGTCACGAGCGTCCACGTTTCGCCGCCATCGCTGGTCACCGCCGCCACGCTGTCGCTCCGGTCGTCGGCCTTGAGGAGGCGGCCACCCAACGCCATGCCGTGTTGCTCGTCGCGGAAGGCCAGTGTGGCGACGCCGGCGGCTGCGCCGCTCACGATCGGCGTCGTCACCACGGCCCAGCGACGGCCCTGATCATCGGAGCGATAGACTCTGGCGGAGGGCTCCGTTCCGAACCATGCCCGCGCACGGCCCCGCACGATCAGGCAGGTGCCGCCGGCCGCTGGCGACCCCTCGCCCGGCAAGGCCGGGGGCATCCCGTCCTCGGCGACCGCGCTCCAGTGCTCGCCGTCGTCGGTGCGGATCACGATCATCTTGCCACGTACGGCGTCGCTCACCGCGATCCCGTGCGTCGCGTCCCAGAAGGCGAAGCAGTCGTAGAAGGCGGCCGAGTCGCGGTTCATGAACTGCAATCGCCAACTCCGCCCAGCGTCGGTGGTCTTGTAGATGCGCGACTGCTCGCCGGGGCCGGCCGCCAGCAGGTACGCCGTGGTGGCACTTACCCCCTCGACGTCACGGAACTCGAGCGCGGAATCCGGGCCCGTCATCGCGCCCGGCACCCAGGTGCGGCCGCCATCGACCGTCCGGACCCAGGTTGCCTGATGCCCTGAGACCCACACCACGCTGTCGTCGACTGCGCTTACTGCCTGCAGGAGCGCCGTCGTGTGGCTCTGCTGCTCCGCGATGGTGCCGATCACGACGGGCCGGTCACCAGTTTGCGGCCGGCTCTGCAGGGCGCATCCCGCGAGCAGCACCAGCAGCACGTGCAGCGGTGTGATCACTGCGCCGGCCGCAACCAGTAGTAGTAGATCTGCGGAGGTGCGATGAGGAAATACGCGCCAAACCAGGCCAGCGTCCCCAACAGAACAATCCACCACCAACGTTTACCGCCCTCGAAGCCTCGCGCTGACACAAAAAGCCCAATGGAACCAGGCACCGCCCAGAGAACGGTGATCGCGTACCGCGCGAAGCTCGCCAGGAACGGATCCTGCCCCGGCCGGCCGAATGCTTGAGACTGAGCGAAGACGCGGAGATTCCACAGCGCGCCCGCTCTGAAGAATGACCAGGCAGCAAGAACGATAGCGGCAAGCTGCAGGGCGAGGGCGATGGCACGGCGTAAACGCGCCGCTTGCGGCGTCAACTGCTCGGGCGGAGCCAGCAGGAAAGTGTTCACGTGCCGCATGTGAGGCAGCGCGGTGGTCATCGCGACAACGGTGCCATCCGACTTGCGAAATCGCGCAGTCCTTGAAGCTGAGCATCGGTCATTGCAAAGACACTCGACCCAAGGCGGATCGACACGATCGACGCGTTGACAATCGCAAGCAGTTTCCCGGGGGAGAGACCTTGAAGGAGCACCTCGTTGTAGCCAGGCGTCGGTTGAGGAGTCAACCACGCAGTCCCCAGGCTCAATGAATCCGTCCCGTTCAGGATTGCCACAACGGACCGATCGGAGGCATAGCGTCCGACGGGGCCCTTGGACCAGAACGTCAGAACGACGCTGGTCGGAGGCTTTCCGGGCCGGCGCCCATCGAGCGCTGTCAGCGCCGAGAGAGAAACCGAGGAGTCGAGCGGGAACGGCGCAATCTGAAGAACCGTCTTATCGTGGCCCGCGTCATATGGCGCGACTATGGACAGCGCGTGACGATAGGCGCGACGCGCAGGATAGGTCGTGGAATCCAGACCGCCTTGGGCCGTCAGTGCCGAGGCGGCCACAAGAGGAGCGGATACCGCCATGACAAGAAGTTTGAGCGTAGCGCTGCCTAACGAATCGCGCTGGTGCGCTGAAGAAAAACTCATTCGTTAATCTACGCGCGCCGCCAGCTTCAAGCGCTTGACAGGCCGCTCGCGACTAGTGGCCACAGGTCGCCAGTGCCTCGTTCCAGCCGTCGGCGGACCTTCGCGACGTGAACTCGTTGATCAGAAAGACATATCCACGCGGAGCCGTCAGCCGGCGGTACGAGCCGGCCCATACAAGGAATAGTGTCGACGTGTCGCCAGGCGCGAGCTCGGATTGAAGGTCCTTGAGTGTCGCCTCCTGGATCGGGAACCAGTAACTCGTGTCCGCAGACGGAGCAAACTCCACTTCGTGACGAAAGAGAGTGTCCATGCCCACCATACCGATGACCTTCGAGTAGTCAGAGAGGAACCGCTGGCGGTGAGAGGACAACGAGCGCGTGTTGCCCGTGTATCGGAGCGTGACGCGCGAAGGGAACTGTCCACCACTGAAGTCAACGTCGGCACTATCCCCAAGATGCGCGTGTGCAAGAATGTCCTTCGTACTCCGCGGCACATACTCGCACCATTTCGAGGGGGTTTGCGCTGCCACCGTCGCACTTGCGAGCACCTGCAGCATCAACACGACTGTGGCGTTCATCGGCCTCCGGGCGAGCGGCCTAGCGAATCGCGCGTAAGCGGCGGCGCGCCGAAGAAAGATTCATTCGCAATCTACGCGCGCCGTCAGCTTCAAGCTTGTGAGGCGTCACGTCACAAGGTTTGCGGCATTGGGGTTCTGGCGGCGTGTGGAGCCTTCTGCAGAAGCCTTTTGTCCAATCCACAGCCGATTCCCATCCGGATCCTCGATTCGGAACTCGGTCATGCCGTAGAAGGTGACGTCCAAATCAGGGACGACTAGACCATTCCTTCGCACTTGCGCGTGATACTCAACAATGGCATCCGGATAGAAGTAGAGAACGGCTGAGCTAGGACTGCCTGGGTGAACGTTGATTGACTCGTCCAGCATCAGGTGACAATCGCCAAGGCAGAGCATCGCCCAACGCCAACTGTCGTCTCTCTGCTCGACGGTGAAGCCGAGTTTTTGATAGAACGCGACGCTCGCGGGCAGGCTTCTGACTGGCAGCATTGGAATGAGCCGGTTCAGCTTCATTGGTCGCCCTCAGTACAGTGGTGTGACAACTCACAAGAATTAGACTGACCGTATAAACCGTTTCGCACTCCATCGCTCGCAGCCTGACGTGTGGTTCCACGCACATCGAAATGAAATAGGCTGGTCAGCCGAAGCACAATATCATCCGTTCGGCTCGGAGCGGTCGTCAGATCTCCCAGTTCGAAAACAGCACACCCTGGGCGGCATGCCGCTCGGGGTACCCTTCATACGTCATGCGCAGATCGGTCCATCGCACACGGTAGCCGCGCGCGATGAGCCGGCGGAATGCCTCCGCGTAGCGGCTCTGGCAGCGAACCGCGACGCGGCGAATCCCCGACTTCGCCGCGGCGGCTTCGACGGCGGCGATCGCCGCGTCGAACGCGGCGTCGTTCCGGGCGGCCAGCTTCAGCACGCGGACTTCGTCGCGGGTGCGACTGTCGGCGAGCGGCGCCGAGTGCCACACCGCCATCGCATCGAGGCCCGTATCGCCCTCGACCAGCGACGTGTCGCCGAGTCCGAGCTCGGCCGTGAGCAGGACCTCGCGTGAGAAATCGACGCCCGCGACGAGATCGTTGACCAGTCGGCGGCCCGCCGCCATGGCCGCTTCCTTCTCGTCGACCGAACGGCGGGACAACAACGCCGGTGTCCCCGGGTGTCCGCGCGTCGTGATCTCGTTCGTCAGCGTCACCGTCAGGAATCCGGGAATGAAGCCGAGCCGCGCATAAAAGCCGATGTTCTCCGGGGTGCGCGGCATCGTCTCGAGCCCGAGCGTGGTGACGCGGCGATCGATGAGCCAGTCGGCGGCGGTGCCCACGATCGTCTTGCCGACCCCCGTGCTCTGCCGGTCGGGACGCACGGCCAGCGGACCCATCCAGCCCTCGGCGCCCGCCTGATGCGCGACGTTGAAGGCCGCGATGTCGCCCTGCTCGTCGCGCCAGACCATCGCGCCCTCCCCGGCATCGAGCAGCGCGTAGCGCCAGACCAGGGGATTGAGCTGCGGGACGCGCACGCCGATCAGGCCGTCGCGGCGATAGCGGTCGGTGAATGCCTCGGCAAAGACGCGATTCAACCCCTCGATGTCGCGCTCACCGGCAGGCTCGGGGCCCGTGACGCGCGCGTCAGGCAGCCACGCTCGCATCGGGCGGTCCCAGGGTTGCGGTGTCGTCGCGGACGACGCTCGCGCCGGTCGTGGCGTCGTAGGACACGCGAATGACGCGGTCGAGCCCGTCGCGCACCTGCTCGATGTGCGTGATGAGAATGACCTGCGGGAAGCGGTCGCCCAGGCGGCGCAGCAGCGCGAGCACGTGCTGGCGCCGCGATTCGTCGAGCGAGCCGAAGATTTCGTCGAGCACGAGCAGGGAGAGCGGCTGGCCGGCCCGCTCGGCGATCATCTGCGAAATCGCCAGACGCAGCACGAGGTTCGCCACGTCTTCTTCCCCGCCCGAGATCACCGGCTTCGGCACGCCTTCGTCGAGGACGACGACGCGGTAGTCCTCATCGAGATCGACCTCGTCGTAGCGCGCGTCGGTGAGATCGGACAGGAAGCCGGAGGCGAGCGTACTAATCTCCGGCCGCATCGCCGCATTCAGCTCGGCGCGCAAATCGGAGAACGCGCGGTCCAGCTCGTTATGGAGCCGCAGCGCGATCTTGCGCTCGGCAATGGTGCGCTCGCGGGCGGCCCGTTCCGTCGCGCGGCGCTCGGTTTCGCGCACCGCGCCCTCGGCCGCGACGAGCGCGCCGCGCGTCTCCGCCACGGCCAGCTCGGCCGCGCGCAGCGCGTGGGCCGCGCGGTCGTGCCGCTCGCGCGCCGCCTGGAACTTCGGCTCCGAGAACCCCTCCGCCTTCACCGCATCCGCGAGCTGCCTGACGTGCTCCTCCCGCGCTGAGAGCGCCTTCTCCGCGAGCTCCGCCTCACCCACCAACGCTTCGGCGCGGTCGGCGCGCGCCGCCAGCGCAGCCGCCGCCAGGGCCACGGGCTCCAGGCGCGCCAACTCCGTGCGGACCTCGTTGTGCCGGTCGGCATTGTAGCCCGCGTCGCGCGCGGCCAAGCGCCGCTCGATCTCCTGGGTCCGCTTGGCGAGGCCGGCCCGCTCCTTCTGCGCCCGCGACCGCTCACTCGTTTGCGCCCGCAAATTACCCTCGCGCTCGCTCGCCTGCCGCGCCCCTTCGCGCAGCACATCGCGCGTGGCCTCCGCCTGGGTCACGGCGGGGGGAGGCTCGGTGAGCTGCTCGAGGCGCTGCTTCAGCCATTTTCCGTCCTGGACGATCACTTCCAGCTGCTCCTCGAGCTCGCCGAGGACCGCGGCATGCTCCGCTCCAAGGGGCCGTCGACACGTCGGGCATTGGCCTTCGGGGCCGAGCCGCTCGATATCATCGCGGTGTTTCTTCACTTCCTCGAACTGTTCCAGGAGGGCCTTGCGCCGGGTGCCCGCCGCTTCCTTCTCACGGACCCACGCCGCTTGTTGCTCCTCGACCAGCTGCTCAGCGCTGTCCAGTTTCGCGGCTAGCGCGCCCGCGTCTTGCGCCGCCCGCACCAGCGCAGGTTCCGCCTCTGCCAGCTCTTCGATGCGGCGATCCAGGACGTTGAGGTTCCGCGCCAGTTCCGTGAGCTTCGCCTGCTCCTCGCGACGCGCGGCGTCTTCGCGGTGCAGCCGCTCGAGCTCGGCCAGCTCCGCTTTGAGCTTGGAGAGGGGCGCGACGTCCGCGTCGAGCTTGCGCAGCTCCTCGCGCGCCGACAGCGCCTCCGCCAGCTCCTTGTCGAGGCGCTGGAATTCCTGCCGCGCGACCACAACCCCCTGCTCGGCGACGCGCAGGTCGCCGTGCAGCGAGAGAGTGCGTTCGCGCCGCTCCACCCACTGTTGCCAGCGCGGTTCCTCCTCCGCCAGCGCCTGCTGCGTTTTGGTGCGCTCGGTCGCCGCTGCCGTCGCGGCTTTGCGCGCCTCGGTCAGGCGCGCCTCGGCGGTCTTGCGCTCCTTCTCGAGCTCGGCCTGCGGGGGAAGGCCCGTCTCGAGTCCGTCCACCTCGTGCCCCAACGCGTTGCGGCGCTCGCGCACCCGTTCTTGCGCGATGGTGAGCTGCTCGTGCCGCAGCACCCGAGAGAGAAATGCGGCGCGCTCGGGGCGCGTGGCGTCCGCCAGCACCGCCAGCTCTTTCTGGCCCGTGAAATACGTGTTGAAGAACTCGGCGTGCGTCATGCCCAGCACGCGCTGCAGCCGGCCCGTGACCTCTTTCAGCGAGTTGGCGACGACGACGCCGTCCTGATACAGCTCGGCGTTGTTCAGCCCCCGTTCCACGCGGAAGGAGTGGCTGCCCAACCCGAACTCCAGCTCCACGCGCACGGCGGCGCGGGCCTTCGCGCGCAGGTTGCGGATGGAATCCTTGTCGCCCCGCGCCGCCGCGTTGCCGTAGATCGCCCAGGCGATGGCCTCGAGCAGCGACGTCTTGCCGGAGCCGTTGGGGCCGATGATGCCGGTGATGCCGTCTCCGAACTCGATCTCGGTGTCGGCGTGCTGGCGGAAATTGACGAGCCGCAGCCGCTGCAGCTTCATGTCGCGCTGTCCGCGCCGGCGGCAGACTCGAGATACTCGACGCCGAGCGTCACGAACGTCTCGCGACTGAGCTCGGCATCGAGCGGGCGGCGGCCGAGAAAGTCCTTGAGCGTCTCGGTGAGCGTCTGGCGGCGTGTGCCGGAACCGGGTTGGGTGGCAGCCCGCTGGGACTCAGGACGGCGCAGGTCGAGCTGAAAGTTCAGCGCGCGGGCTTTGTAGCCGCGGACCGCGGCATGATCGAGATCGCGCGCGGTGGCGCGCTCGACGTCCCAGACGAGCAGTCGCACGATCTGATCATCGATCTTTGCGGCCGCGACGCGCTCGGCGATCTGGGCATCCAGCTCTTTCGCGTTCAAGCTGCCGCCCTGAATCGGCGGCAAGTCGAGATGCCGCCGCACCGGCGCGATGGGACGGAACGTGACACGCGCGCCGGGAAGGTCGACGAGGAGATAGCCCTTCCCGCTGCGCTTGGACTTCTTCAGCTCAGCCTCGTCCTGGAGCTGGCCCCACGGGTTCGGTGGCAGGTACTCGAGACTCCCGGAATACCACGCGTTGGTCGCCACGGATTGCGCCGTGTGGTAGTGGCCCAGCGCGATGTAATCCCACTTCTCGGGCGCCAGCAGCTCGCGCGACAACTCGGCGCCGCCGTATTCGACGGTGCCACGTTCCTCGCCGAGCCCGCCGTACACGCCGTGTGTGACGAGCACGTTCAGCGTAGGTCCACCAGGTTCCGGGCGCAGCGCCGGGCGGTCGGCCCTGGCGAGCGCCTGCTGCGGCACCGCGAGGACCGCGCAGTCAAGCTTGGGAAAAACAATCCGGCGCGCTGCTTCGACCGCGATTTCGACGCCCAGGGCTTCATAGAGACGCAGGATGCTCCCCGTCTCGGTGGAGCGCGGCGTGTCGTGCTCGCCCGCGATCACGATGATCGGCGTATCGGGCAAACCGGTCCGCAGCCGCTGGAGGTGCCGGAAACAGTACAGGATCGCGGCGTTGGTTGGCCGGACCGAGTGGAACAGATCACCGGCGATGACAATCAGCGCGGGTTTCTGCTCCAGGAGATCGTCGACCGCGCGTTTGAAGACTTCCGCGACATCGACCTCACGCTGGTTCGCGCCTTTCGCCGTCTGCCGGTCGAACTGGCGGAACCCCAGGTGCAGGTCGGCGAGGTGGGCGAGCTTCATTGCAAGCGGATCGTCGTCTGAGTCACGAGCCGAGACAACAGCGTGTCTCGGCCCACCATCGGGTGGGCGGTCACTAGGCTCAGTCGCACGGACAGCTCTTCCGAAATCATCACACCCCGTGGCAGCGAAAACCTGTACCGGCCGGTCATCGTCCCGGACGATCGCGCCGCCAATGCGCCCACGCTCGTCGTCACGCGCGTCTCGACTGCCGGGAGCTCACCATCGATCCCGACGTCCGCGAACCGATCGTTCACCGATTTCTGCAGCGCGGTGAGCGTGGCGTGCAGTTGCAGCGTCGAGGAATCCTGCCCGGTCATTTCGAACACCTCCACGGGCGCGGGTGCCGTCACCGTCCACCCGTCGCCAGGCTCGACCGGCTCCTGGGAGAACCACGGGGCCGCGGCCGCGGCAATCGCCCGCAGCCGCAGCACCATCTCGGGCGTGAGACCAGGAAAGGTGTCGGGCTCAGTGCGCTGCAGCTGCCCGCTGCCGTCGAGGAACGCCAGAATCGTCGCGCCATTCATGGCGGACAGATCGGGATCGGCTCCGGACGGTTGCAGCTGTGCCGAATCGATTTGGAGTGAGACTTCGCTCCCGCCGCGTGGGTCGGTGAAGCGCCCGAACTGCGTGTAGTAGATGGTCCACACCTGAGCGGTCCGAGCGACTGCGGCGACGATCGGCGCATCCTCTCGGCCGTAGCGCATCGTCACCACATAGTGGTGGACCGCGTCGCGACGCGGGCGATAGCGCAGCGCGGCCTTGCCGCTACAGGCCGCGATTTCCGCAAGCAGGATAAGCCAATACACGCGACCCAGCTTCATCAGTACGGCTCGTCAGAGATCGGATTCAGGGGCGGCACCGTGTGATGCTCCGCCGGGAGATCGGCGTCAGCGCTGACCCGGGCGCCGAGCACTTTGCGGAAGTAGGCGAACACATCGTCGGGCCGAGTACGCCGCGCCGCGGCCAGCGCGCGCCGCACGTCGTCCGGCTCGCGGTCCGCGATGAGATCCTTCACCTGGTTCGGCCGGACGCGCCGGTCGAGCCGCACGAGCTGGCGTACGACCGCCTCGTCGAACGGGACATCGGCCGCGGGCGGAAAGCGCTCGACGCCGTCCCGGCCGCGCAGCACCGGCGGCTTGGGGAAGCGCACGAAGATCGGCTGCGTGAAATGCGGATGACGCACCATCAGCTCGCCGATGGGCAGCGTCGCCAGCTTGCTTTTTGTCGCCGGCGTCAGCACCTGGTAGCCCGGGGTCGCGAGCTCATCCATATCCATGCGGCCGAACAGCTGCGTCCCCGCATTGCCCACCACGCGGCGGTGCACCTGGGACCGAAATTGTTCCGCGCCGAACAGGACCAGGCCGAGGTAGCGGCCGCGCTCCGAGATGTCGAGCAACATCTTCTTGACGTACGTCTCCGGTCCGTCACCCGGCGCATACTTGTTCAGCTCGTCGACAAAGACCACGACGGCGTCCACGCCCAGCTCCCGCCGCTCGAGCTGCTCGCGCAGCTTCGAGACGACGCGCGCGAATACGAGATCCTGGCCGAGCGGATCGACATTCGCGATGTCGATGACGTAGACGGTGCGATCCTCGAACCCGTTCCAAGGGAGGTCGCTGGACGGTCCGTCGTCGGTCACGAGACCCTTGCAGCGGGTCGAGATGTTCAGCAGCCGGTTGCGCACTTTACGCATCGTGGCGATGTGATGCGTCCGCCACGTGTCGCTGCGGCCGCCCGCCGTGATTTCCAGGCCGTCGAAAATCGCGCGGAAGAACCGGTCCAGGTCGGCGAAGGTCAGCACGCGGTGTGTCGTGCCGAATCCGTCATCGAACGTTCTTCCCAAGACCCTGTCTCTCAGAAAATCGATAAACGCGTCGGCCTTGGCGTCGATGTCGTCCCGGTTGAGCAGCACCTCGGCGTAATCGACGACCTCCTGCAGTCCCCAGGTGAGCGGCTCGACGTCATCGACGAGATCGGGATGCGTCCGGAGCGTATTGAGATTGACGCCGTCCGCCTTGAGCGGGGCGTAGAGCTCCACGCGCTGGAACGGCTCGGCCGGGACGCCAAGCCGCTCGTAGCGATGCCGGTCTTCGTCGCTCAGATCGCCGGGTTGATCGAGAAAGCAGAGGTCCGGGCCTTTGACGTTGAAACACACCGCGGCCACGCGGCCTTTGTGCGCCGGGAAGTGCGCGAAGATCGACGCGAGCAGGAACTCGACGGCGCTGGTCTTGGTCGCTAACCCTGAGACGCCGGAGATGTTGAGATGCGCCGCCTCCGGGCCGAGCAGGAAGTCGGCATCGAGATACACCGGCGAATCGCGACCGGCAGACGTGTACAGGCCGACGGGAATGGCGGTCGGAGTCGCGGAGTGGAGAAAGCCGTCCATGCGCAGCGCCAGCGCGACATCCGCATCGTCCGCCAGATAGACCTGGCCGATGGGCACAGGCTGGAGCGGCTCTTCAGGCGTCTGGCGCAGTACGGCGGCGGTCCAGTAGCGGATCTGCTGGCGCACCGTGGGGGCGTCGGCCGCTCGAGTCGGATCGCCCTCCGCACCGACAACGTCGTGCAGAGGGGTCGCAAGATCGGAGTAGGCAAATCCTTCCGTGACCACTCCGTACACCACCCTTCCCTCGTCCCCCGCCCCACTTCCCCCAACTTTGACGATCGCACCGATCCCGATCGTGGTATCCGTCGCTGTCCAAAAGTGGAATTGATGTGGGGTCGCGGGTTTCAGCTCGGTTGCGACGACCCGGCCGATGGGCGCGGATTGTGGATCGGAGCGGGCTATCACGTTCCCGTCCTGGGCAGCCGGGAGGCACGATGGAGCTGCAAATCCCGGGGGGCGCGGGCCTTCAGGTATTCCTCCACGTGATGTAAAGGATACAACAGCCGGTCCCAGCGTGTCGCGGGCGTCGCCAGCGGCGCACGCTCGGCCCACAGCCAGGCGCTCAGCGCTGCGGCCCGCGTGACCGTCTCCGGATGCGCGCGCGCTTCGACCCGCACCAGTCCAAACAGCAAATCGTTGCCCTCCCACGGCCACAATCGCAGGTACCAGGAGTAGACCTCGGTGCGCGTATGACCGCCGCGTACCGCGAACACACTAGTCCGATGCCCGGTGGGAAGCGTCAACGCGCGTTCAAGTCCTCTGCCATCGAGAAACTGTGCGCCCTGACTCTTGATCACGCCGAGGGCGCGAGGGTGCCGGGCCACCGCCGGCGAGCGAGACAGCAGGCCGTCCAGCACCAGCCACTCGTCCGCCCCGAGATCCTTGAGAGACTGTTCGGCCAGCTCGCGCTCCAGGTGCGCGCGCGCCCGCCGTACCGTCGCCTCGACCATCTCGAGGTAGCGCGCCGGCTGCTCGACGAGGTCACTGTCGACCCGCTCCAGGTCGGACGCCGACTGCTCCAACGCCCGCCGCAGCGGCGCGCTCATCCGATCGAGCGGGGCAATCGCGAACGCGCGCGCGCGCTCGCCGCTCGTGTGGAGCACGCCGCCCGCATCGCGGCGGCGGACCGCGGCGGCGATGTAGGCACTCACGACTTGCACCACGCCGTCATAGGCCACGACGTTCCACCGCTCGATGCCGTTGAGAAACGAGACGGGGCTAGGGATTCGGGGTTCGGGGATCGGGTGAACCTGCAGCTCCGAGTCCTCGACCAGATCCGCGTGTTCGCCGGGCTCAGCTTCGTCGCTCCGCCCGGCATTGGCGGGGACGGCGCCGGCCGCAACCAGCGCTTGCCACCAGGTCATGCACTGTCTCGCATTTTCACGCCGACGACGAGCCCATCCCGGACCGGAATGATGGTGGCCACGAGCCGGCGATCACGAGCCGCCAGCTCGTTGAACGCTCGGACACCGAGCGCGTTCGGAGAGTGGTCGCTCGGGTCGATGGCCGCGCCGTGGAAAAACGCATTGTCGCAGAGCAGCAGCCCGCCGCGCCGCAGCAGCTTCATGCCCCAATCGAAATACTGGGGAAGCGGCTCTTTATCGGCGTCGATGAAGACCGCATCGAAGCCGGGCGGAAGGGTCGGCAAGACATCGAGCGCCGATCCTTCGATGAGCGTCACGCGGCCGTGGAGCTTGGCCATGGCGAAGGCTTCGCGCGCCACGTTCGCGTGTTTCGGATCTTTTTCGATCGTCGTCAGCTCGCCCCCCGCGGGCAGCGCGCGGGCCAGCCACACGCCGCTGTAGCCGCCCAGCGCACCGATCTCGAGCACGCGCTTCGCCTGAATCGCGTGCAGCAAGACGTAGAGCAGCTTGCCTTCTTCAGCTGAGACGTTGATAGCCGGCAGCTTCTCGACGGCGTGACGGGCGCGGATTTTGGCGAGAATCGGGTCTTCGGCGGCGAACAGCTCAGTGACGTAACGCTCGAATCGATCGTCCACTACGCTGTAGCTTCGACGTTCGGGAAGGGTGGCACCTCCAGCAACCAGAGGCCGGCGATGCGGGATTGTTTGTCGACCTCCACCAGCATGTGATCGGCGACGCGCACCACCGTCGCGGCGCGCTTGCTGCCGACGCGGATATGAAAGACGGATTCCGTCTGGTTCTTGTCCACCGTCAGGGCCGTTTCGAGCTCCACGGCGGCGACATCGGGTTGCGAGCGGTGCTGCGGGAACGTCACCTGTCCCTCTTTCGACGCTTCCGGCGGCGCAAGGGAGGCGACCGTGCGCACGTCATCGGGCCACGTCACGACGTCGACGCCACGCAGGGCGCCGCCGGCGACGTCGATCACGACAAACGACCCGTCCCCACCTTCGAGGTCCACCGTCCCGTTCATCCCGTTTCCTTTCGGGACGCCTTTGCAGGCGACAGTCAGGATGTCCGTTTCAGGATCCCAGCGGTAGGTAACCTTGGGAAGTTTTCCATTGAGGGGCTCGATGCGTGCTTCGACATGCATGCCGTTTCTGCGCCTTCCCGCGTGAGTAAGGCTCGCGTAATATAGCGGCACTATGGAACGACGCGAGTTTCTCTCGGTTGCCGGAGTTGCATTGGTTCCTCGGCGGATTGGCGGATGGTCGGATGGTCGGATGGTCCGATCCGCCCATCCGGCGATCCGCCCATCCGCCCATCAACAACCGACTCTCGGCCCAGCGACGTACGCCCAACGCATCGCTCGAGCCCAGGCCGAGCTCAAGAGCCGCAACCTCGATCTCCTGGCCATCGAGCCGAGCACCAATTTCCAGTACTTCACCAGCTACAACCCCGGCCGCAGCGAGCGGCTCATCCTCCTGATGATTCCCGCGACTGGCGCTCCGGTGATTGTGTGCCCGTCGTTCGAAGTGGAGCGCATCAAGCGGAACACGACGATTACCGACGCCCGCGGCTGGGAGGAGTTCGAGGATCCCTGGGCGCTGGTCGCAAAAGCGGCGCTGCAGCTCAAGCCGCGTGGGCGTGAGGGCATCGTTGCGATCGAACCGACCACGTCCTACCAGAGCTACGTGCGGCTCGTGTCCAAGCTCAGAGGCTGGATACCGCACGACGGCGCGGCAGTCACGGAGCGGCTGCGGATTCTCAAGAGCCCCGAGGAGATCGCGCTGATTCGCACGGCCATCGCAGCCACGGAAGCCTCGATCGCCGCGACGTTCTCGCAGCTCGCCGTCGGCATGACGGAGCGCGACGTCGCCGCGCTGCTGTCGCGGGAGATGGCGAGCCGCAGCTCACCGGGCGGCGGGTTGGTGCAGTTCGGCCCGTCCAGCGCCCTGCCCCACGGCGGCCCGTCGGCGGGGCAGCTCGCACGCGAAACCGTCGTGCTCATCGACGCCGGCTCGCGCGTCGAGGGCTATACGTCGGACATCACGCGCACGATCTGGTTCGGCGACGCGCCGGCGGATGAGTTCAAGAAGGTCTACAACATCGTGCACGACGCGCAGACCGCGGCGATCGAGAGCGCGAAACCGGGCGTGACGCAGTGCCAACAGGTGGATCGGGCCGCCCGGAAGGTCATCACCGATGCGGGCTACGGCCAGTACTTCACCCACCGCTTGGGGCACGGCATGGGCATGGACGGCCACGAGGCGCCGTACATGGTGGAAGGCAACACCTTGCTGCTCGAGCCGGGGATCGTGTTTACCGATGAGCCGGGGATTTACCAGCTGGGGAAGTTCGGAGTCCGGATCGAAGACGACTGCATGATGACTCCGACCGGGGTCGAAGTCCTCTCGCACCGTACGACGAAGCTCTAGTCTCCGAGCTTTCGGGCGAAATTGACGATTCGATCGAGCGCTTGCTTGATCGAATCGGTTGCGGCGGCGTACGACAACCGCACCCAACGATCATCGCCAAATGCCGCGCCCGGGACTAACGCCACCCCAGACTGCGTGATCAGTCTGGTGCAGAAGTCCGTGCCGGTGATTTTCCCGAACGAGTCCACGCGAAAGAAGAAGTAGAAGGCGCCGAGCGGGTCGACGAATTCGACGCCCGGCAGATCCTGCCGGAACCGCGCGACGACCATGTCCCGACGCTTGCGGAACTCGCCGACCATCCGGTTCACATCCTGCTCCACCCGTTCATCGCCGAGGGCCGCCGCGGCCGCGAACTGGGCGGGATGATTGGCGCCGGTCGTCGTGTGCGACTGCAGCGCCGCCATCGCCTTGGCGACCTTCGCGGGGGCGAGGGCGAAGCCGACTCGCCATCCGGTCATCGCGTACGTCTTGCTGACGCCCGTGATCAGCACCACGCGCTCCAGGAGGTCATCGGGGAGGTCGAGGAACGACGGCGCCGGGCCGGTCCCGTAGTGAATGCGACGGTAGATCTCGTCCGCGATCACCCACACCTTCTTGGCCGCCGCCCACTGCGCGATCGCGCGGATCTCGGCGTGGGTGTAGACCGCGCCCGTCGGATTACACGGTGAGCAGAGGATCAATCCCGTCGCCCCCGGCAGCATCCGCTCCAGATCCTTCACGCTCGCCTTGAGGCTCCACTCGGGATCGCCGGCAATCATGACGGGCCGCGCCCGCGCGAGGTGCACGATCTGCGGATACGACACCCAGGCGGGCGCCGGAATCGCAACGACGTCGCCCGGGCCGAACAGCGTGAAGCAGGCGTTGAACAGCGACTGCTTGGAGCCGTTCGAGACGACGATGTGATCGGCGTTGACGGGCCGGCCGCCCGACAGCAGCGAGAGGTGCGTCGCCGCCGCGGCGCGCAGCTCGAGAATGCCTTCGTTGGCCGAGTAATGGGTCTTCCCGTCCTTGATAGCGCGAATGCCGGCGTCGGCGGGAATCGCCGGCGTCGCGAAATCCGGCTCGCCCGCGCCCAGATCGATGACGTCTTCCCCCGACGCCTTGCGCCGCTTGGCTTCCGCGGAAATCGCAACCGTGGCGGACGTTTCGAGATGCTGGAGGTTGGGGGATAGGCCGTCGGTCATCGAGGGATGGCTCCGTGACGTTTGAGGATCGTGATCGTCGAGTCGACGGGCAGGGCCTGCACCGTGCCACGATAGCCCCGCACCGTCTCCGCCCGCAACAAGGAATTGTAGATCGCTTCTTCAGTCGCGTCGATCGTGGCCTGGAAGAGCGGGGACATCCAATCGTTGCGGACGAGGGCGATCGTGTCGACGAGGCGGTCGAGGGCGGGCGAGGGCGGGCGAGGGCGGGCCGTCGAGAACGCGATCACGTAGTCCCCGCTGCCGTTGCTCATCGAGCTGCCGGTGCGCGCGAGGCCGGCGAGGGCACGATTGGCGAGGCGCACCAGGCGCAGGTGATCGAGCGGCGCGTCGGTCGCGACCACCATGATAATCGACCCGTCACCCGTCCCCCGTCCCGCGTCCCCTCTCCGCAGCTCTTCACCCACCGGCACTCCGGCAATTCGCAGATCTCCGCCGAAATTGGTTTGCACGAGCACACCCACCGTCCAGCCACCCCAGTTTTCCGGCAGCTTGCGGCTCGACGTCCCGATCCCGCCTTTCCAACCGAACGCGACGGTTCCCCGCCCCGCGCCCACCGCCCCCTCCGCCACCGGACCCGCGGCGGCGCCGCGAATCGCGCTGAGGGCGTCCGCCTCCCTGATCGGCCGCGCGCGGATGTTGTTCAAGAAGCCGTCGTTCGTCTCGCCCACGACCGGATTCGCGGAGCGGACGTCTTCGTTGCCCGGCAGCCCGAGCAGCCAGGTGAGCACCGCGTCGGCCGCGCGCGGCACGCACAGCGTGCAGGTCAACACGATCGGCGACTCGAGCTCGCCGAGCTCGTTCACCTGCGTCGAGCCGGCGAGCTTGCCGAAGCCATTGCCCACCACGATGGCGGCCGGAACTTTCTCGCGGAACGGATTGCCCCCGTGTGGCAGAATCGCGGTGATCCCCGTGTTGATCGAGTCACCGCGCGCAATGGTGGTGTGACCCACCCGCACGCCGGCGACATCGGTGATGGCGTTGAGCGGGCCGGTGGGGATCGAGCCCACGACGATGCCGATATCGCGGGCACGGGGGCGCGGCGTCTGGGCCCCGAGCGAGGCGGCGAATAGAAGAAAGAGGACCGGGACGTTACCTTTCACTGCGCAAAACCTAGCATCCTTTGACAATCGAGGCTCGTGTGCGGCACGTCGTGCTGGTGATCCCTCCCGCGGTGGAACGCGCGGGAAAGGCCTGGGAGTTGATGGGTGCCCGGGCCGTGATCGTGTGTGCGGACCATGAGCAGGCCATGCTCTGGGCCGATGCCGCACCCGCCGAGCTTCGTGCCCACGCCGTCACCGGCCTCGGCCGTACCGCCGCCCTGCTCAAGGAAGGGCGCGTGGGTGTCCTTGCCGGATCTCCCGCGGATCTCGCCGCCCTCGTCACGCGCTCCGCGCTCAAGCTCGACACACTCGAAACGCTCGTCATCGCCTGGCCGGAATCGTTCTCAGCCGAGCTGGACACGCTGCTCGGTGAAGCGCCCGAGGCGCGGCGGGTGATTCTCAGCTGGGATCCGCATGGGCTCACCGATTTCATCGAGCGCCACGCGCGTCGCGCCGAGATCGTGGGCGACATCCCGCTCGACTCATCCGCTCGGCCGCTGGGATCGGTCGCGTCAGCGCGCTACGCGGTTGTGCCGGCCGCTCGCCGTGCACTGGCGGTGCGCGATGTGCTCGATGCCGTACGGTCAGTCCGGCCGTACGTGTGGAAGGGGGGCGACGTCACGGCGCCGGCGGAGCGACCCGATGCGGTCGTGGCCACCACGTTGCCCACACGCGAGGAGCTTCGGCTGCTCGCGGCGATCGCGCAGCCGCTGGTCGTCGCCCTCGCGTCGCAGATCCCCTATCTCAAGTCGATCGCCTCGCTCGCGCCGTTTGCGCTACCGTCGGCGGCCGACCGGGCGCAGGATCGCGGTGCCGCGTTGCGGGCTGCGATCTCGGCACGGCTGACGCACGGCGACGTGGATGCGGAGCTGGCGGTGCTGGCGCCCCTGTTCGAGGAGCACGATCCGGCGCTGGTCGCGGGCGCGTTACTGGCCATCAGCCGTCAGCCCTCTGCCGTCAGCCAACCGTCGCCCGTCGCGTCACCGCCATCGGGCTGGGCGAAAGTGTTTGTGACGGTGGGCACAAAGGATCGCGCCAGCGCGAAGGATTTGGTCGGCGCGCTGATCAAGGAAGTCGGCCTGCAAAAGGGCCAGATTGGGAAAATCGACGTGCGGGAGACGTTTTCTCTCGTCGAGGTATCGCCCGACGCGGCTGAGCAAGCGGTGCGACGACTCAGCGGCGTCTCGATTCGCGGCCGCCGTGTTTCCGCGCGTCCTGATCGAGAGTGAAACACCAACGGGCCGTCCAGCGGGACGGCCCGTTTACTGGCGCTACTTCTTGTTATTGACCGCCATCTTCAGCTGCTTGCCTGCGCGGAATGCGGGAGCGATCGACGCCTTGATCTGGATGACGCCGCCCGTCTTCGGGTTGCGACCCATCCGTGCGGCGCGCTTGCGCGCTTCGAAATTCCCGAAGCCGGTGATCTGCACCTTGGAGCCCTTCTTCAACTCGGTGGCGATGATGCCCTTGTCGTCGAAGAGTGCTTCAACAGTGCGTGTGGCATCGGCCTTCGACATCTTGGTACGCATCGCCAGCGCGGAGGTGAGTTCAGCCTTGTTCACTGCGATCTCCTTGGTGGGGGGGCGCGGAAACCCGCATGAATACTGAAGAACTATGGGATATCCCTCGGAAAACCGCAAGATTGCTGGACTTTCTCGACCCACCCAACTCGGCCCTTCCCGCTCGACGACATATCCAAAGTTGTGGATATGTCGCGGTTGCTCACCTGCTCGATGACGGTTTAACGTGAGGGCCCATGTTCCAACAAGCGGGCCGTCCTGGGTGGATCGAAGTCATCTCGGGCGTGATGTTCAGCGGCAAATCGGAAGAGTTGATCCGCCGCGTGCGCCGCGCCGTCATCGCCCGCAAGCAAGTGCAAGTCTTTAAGTCCCATCTAGATGCACGCTATGCCGGGCTCTTCTCCGTCTCCTCGCACGATGGCGTGACGGTCGAAGCCGAGCCGGTCGATTCCGCCGAAGAGATTTCCCGCCGCCTGAAGAACGCCACCGAAGTCGTCGCCGTGGACGAGGCCCAGTTTCTCGACGACGGCGTCGTCGACCTGGCGAACCGGCTCGCCGACCAGGGCGTCCGCGTGATCCTTGCCGGCACCGACGTCGACTTCCGGGGCCTGCCGTTCGGCCCCATGCCGACGCTCATGTGCGTGGCCGAGATCGTCGACAAGTTCCACGCGATCTGCGTCGTGTGCGGCGGACCCGCGACGCGCAATCAGCGGCTCGTCAACGGAAAGCCGGCACTCTGGGACAGTCCGATCATCATGGTCGGTGGGCGGGAGTCGTATGAGGCGCGGTGCCGGCACTGCCACCGCGTTCCGAGACAGGATGAAGATCAAACTGCGCTGCTATAGGTATCTGGTGTCAGGTGCCTGGTGTCGAACGTGCGATCTTCTGACACCAGACACCCGACACCTGACACCGCCGTTCGATGCTTAACGTCGCTCTCACGGGCAACATCGCTTCCGGCAAGTCGACCGTGGTCGAGCTCTTCAAAAAATGGGGCGCGACGGTGATCGACGCGGACAGCCTCGCCCGCGACGCGGAGGCGCCCGGCACCGCCGTCCTGGCCGCGATCGCGGGGCGCTTCGGCGCCGACGTGCTCGCACCCGGCGGCCGCCTGGACCGCGCCGCGTTGCGCGGGAAGGTCATGGGCGATAACGCCGCCCTCGCCGCGCTCAACGCGATCGTCCATCCCGCCGTGCAGCAACGCCGGCTCGAGCTGCAGCGCGCCGCAGCGGAGCGCGGGGATGCTATCGTGATCAACGACATTCCGCTGCTCTTTGAAGTTCTCGATCCCGCGCAGTTCGACACGATCGTACTGATCGACGCCCCGGTCGCGCTGCGGCGCACCCGACTCAGGGCCTTGCGCGGATTGTCGAACGAGGAGGCCGATCGGATGATCGCCGCGCAGATGCCCGCCCAGCGCAAGCGGCCGCAGAGCCAGCACGTGATCGACAACGCGGGAACAGTGGCGGAGCTCGAGAAACAGGCCAAGAAGATCTTTGCCGAGCTCCGGCACCGGGCGGCGCGGGTGGGCGTGCAGACCGAAGCTCCCGGACAGCGGTTGTTGCTGTGTGCACTGGATGCGAAAGATGGACGCGCCCCGGTGTTACAGGCGATCGAGCGGCGCTACACCGATGCCGGGATGCGCGTCGAGCACACGACCGTGAAAACGCTGGCCAAGGCGCTCAAAGCAGGCCCCCCCCCGCTTTCCATCGTCGCCACCGCCGCCGCTGCGGATGGGGCACGCACGGCCTGGGAGAACGCGGACCCGCCGCGTCCCAGCCGCCTCTACTATTTGTCGCCGGACCCGGATCCGATCGCCGTGCGTCTCGACTTGCGGCCCTGGGGTGAGACGCGCGTCGCGCTCAGTGAAGAAGACGGCGCAGGACTGGCGCCCCGCGCAGACCTGTTGTAGGCTCCCGTCCCATGTCCAGCATCCCCAAAGAACTCCGCTATACAAAGGATCACGAGTGGGTGCGCGAGAGCGGCCCGCAGATCGTGGAAGTCGGCATCACCGACTATGCCCAGGGCGAGCTGGGCGACGTCGTCTTCGTCGAGCTGCCCAAGGCGGCGGCGCAATTCAAGCAGCACGACGTCTTCGGCACGATCGAGGCGGTCAAGGCGGTGTCGGAGCTCTACTGCCCGCTCGCCGGCTCGATCGTCGAAGCCAACAAGGCGCTCGAGGGAGATCCGGCGCTCGTGAACCGCGATCCCTACGGCAAAGGGTGGATGGTCAAGGTGAAGGTCACGAACTCGAAAGAATTGGAGGGGCTGCTCCGCGCCGACGCGTACGCGAAGCATGTTGGAGAGTGAAAGCGACCTTCCACGGACACGCCTGTTTTGTGCTGGAACGGGACGGCAAGCGCGTCATCATCGATCCCTTCCTCACCGGCAACCCCGCCGCGGTCATCGCTCCCGACACGCTGCCGCATCTCGACGCGATCCTGCTCTCCCATGGCCACGGCGACCACCTCGGCGACGCCGTCGCGCTCTCGCAAAAACACCAGGCCACGATCGTCGCCACCCATGAGCTCGCACAGTTTTGCGCCGATCAGGGCGCGACGAGTCACGGCATGCACATCGGCGGCGCGCACGACTTCCCCTTCGGCAAGGTGAAACTCGTGCCCGCCTTCCACGGCGGCCGGGTCGACGGCGACCCGACGGGCCGGTACACGACGAATCCCGCCGGCGTGGTCGTGACGATCGCGGGGAAGACGGTCTACCATACGGGGGACACGGGGCTGACGCTGGAGATGCAGCTGCTGGCGGGCCCCCCCCGGATCGACCTGATGCTGGTGCCCATCGGCGACAATTACACGATGGGCGTCGAGGATGCCGCCCGCGCCGTCGAGTTCGTGAAACCTAAGAGCGTTATCCCAATGCACTACAACACCTGGGACCTGATCAAGGCCGATCCCCAGGAATTCCGGCGCCTCGTGGGCAGCACGTCCACCGTGACCATTTTGAAGCCCGGGGAGAGTCACACGCTCTCGTAAGATGGATATCACACGCGATCTCTTTCAGGACCGGCACATCGGGCCCTCGCCCGAGGACCAGAGCGCGATGCTCGCCACCCTTGGTTACGACTCGCTCGATGCGTTCATCGACGCGGTCGTCCCCGCGGACATCCGGCTGCGCCAGCTGCGCACGCCCGACGCGAAGACCGAGCAAGAAGCGCTCGAGGAACTGCGGCTGCTCGCTGCGCAAAACCAGGTGTTCCGCTCTTACCTCGGCATGGGGTATCACGATTGTTTCACCCCGACCGTGGTCCAGCGGAACGTGCTGGAGAATCCGGGCTGGTACACGGCGTATACGCCGTACCAGGCCGAGATCGCGCAGGGCCGGCTCGAAGCGCTGCTCAACTTCCAGACGATGGTGTCCGATCTGACGGGGCTCGAGATCGCGAACGCGTCATTGCTCGACGAAGGCACTGCGGCTGCTGAGGCGATGCATCTGACCGAGGCGGTCTCGAAGCACGAGGGCAGGCTGACCTATCTCGTGGATGTGAACTGCCATCCCCAGACGATCGCCGTTGTGCGCACGCGGGCCGCGGTGCGCGGGATCGATGTCGTCGTCGCCGATCCGGGCACGTTCAAGTTCCAGGGCGGCACGATCGGCGCGCTGATCCAGTATCCGGCCACCGATGGCGCGATCCGCGACTACCGCCCGCTGTGCGAGGCCGCCCACGCCAGCGGCGCCCTCGTGACCGTCGCGACCGATCTGCTCGCGCTCACCCTGTTGATACCCCCGGGCGAGTGGGGCGCGGACATCGCCGTGGGCAACTCGCAACGCTTCGGCGTGCCGCTCGGGTACGGCGGCCCCCACGCCGCATTCTTTGCGACGCGCGATGAGTTCAAGCGCCATCTGCCCGGGCGCATCATCGGCGTTTCCAAGGATCGCGCCGGCCGCACCGGCCTGCGCATGGCCTTGCAGACGCGCGAGCAGCACATCCGGCGTGAGAAGGCGACGAGCAATGTCTGTACCGCGCAGGTTCTGTTGGCCGTGGTCGCCGCGATGTACGCCGTCTATCACGGTCCTGAAGGACTGCGCCGGATCGCGCGCCGCGTGCACGCCTGCACAACGTCGCTCGCCGCCGCCCTGAAAAAGCTGGGATACGAGGTCGTCTATCCGCACTACTTCGACACGCTCGCGATCGACGTGCCGGCGGACGTCCTCCCCAGAATCATCGATGCGGCCCGGGCCAAACAAATCAACTTGCGCACGCTATCGCAGACGCGGATCGGCGTGGCGCTGGACGAAACCGTGACCGAGGCGGATATCGCCGACGTGATCGCGGCATTCGCGGTGGGGACGGACAAGAGCGCCGTACCCCGCGAGGCCCCGGCCGCGATCCCCGCGTCCCTCGCCCGTACTACGCCGTTCTGCACGCATCCGGTCTTCAACACGCACCACTCCGAGACCGAGATGCTCCGCTATCTGAAGAAACTCGAGGACCGGGACCTGTCGCTCACGGCGGCGATGATTCCGCTCGGCTCGTGCACCATGAAGCTGAACGCGACCACCGAAATGATTCCCATCACGTGGCGCGGCTTCAACCGCCTGCATCCGTTCGCGCCGCGCCAGCAGGCCCAGGGGTATGCGACGCTGTTCCGCCAGCTCGAGGAGTGGCTGGCCGAGATCACCGGGTTCGCGAAGGTCTCGTTACAGCCGAATGCCGGATCGCAGGGGGAGTTTGCGGGGCTGCTCGTCATCCGCGCCTATCACCAGCATCGCGGCGAGGCGCATCGCACCACTTGCCTGATCCCGCAGTCGGCCCACGGCACCAACCCGGCCAGCGCGGTCATGGCGGGGATGCAGGTCGTCGTAGTCAAGACTGACGAGTACGGCAACATCGACGTCGCCGATCTCGAGGCCAAGGCAAAAGAGTACCAGGGCACCCTCGGCGCCTTGATGGTGACTTATCCATCGACGCACGGCGTGTTCGAAGTCTCGATCAAGAAGCTCTGCAAAATCGTCCATCAGCACGGTGGCCAGGTCTACATGGATGGCGCCAACATGAATGCGCAGGTCGGCCTGTGCCGGCCGGGCGACATCGGCGCCGACGTGTGCCACCTGAATCTCCACAAGACGTTCTGCATTCCGCACGGCGGCGGCGGCCCCGGCATGGGACCGATCGGCGTCGCCGAGCATCTGGCGGCGCATCTGCCGACGCATCCGGTGATCGACGTCGGCGTGCCACTCGCCGCCAGCGCGGGCACCGTCTCCGCCGGTCCGTGGGGCAGCCCATCGATTCTGCCGATCTCGTGGGCGTACATCGCGATGATGGGACGGGAGGGCCTGACGCTCGCCACCAAGGTGGCGATCCTCAACGCCAACTACATCGCGAAGCGGCTCCAAGAGGGCGGCCACTTCGAGCTGTTGTACGCCGGCCAGCGCGGCCTCGTCGCGCACGAGTGCATCATCGATACGCGGGGGTTTAAGGCGTCTGCCGGAGTCGAGGTCGAGGACATCGCCAAGCGCCTGATCGATTACGGCTTCCACCCACCGACGGTCTCGTTTCCCGTCGCCGGCACGCTGATGGTGGAGCCGACGGAGAGCGAGCCGAAGGTCGAGCTCGACCGCTTCGTGGACGCGTTGATCGCGATCCGCGGCGAGATTCGCGAGATCGAGACGGGCGAAGCCGATCGCGAAAACAACCTGCTCAAGAACGCGCCGCATCCGCTCGCCGATCTGCTCTCGGATAGCTGGGACCGGCCCTACGCGCGCGACCGCGCCGGCTTCCCGACCGCCGCGACGCGCGAGCACAAGGTGTGGCCGCCGATCGGCCGGATCGACGCGGCGTTTGGAGACCGCAATCTCGTGTGTACCTGTCCGCCGGTGGAAGCGTACGCTGAGGTCTGACGGTCGGACGGTCGGACGGTCGGATGGCCTGTGGACGCTGATCGTCGATGTTCAGGGACGTGCCGGCATCGAGAACATGGCAGCCGACGTGGCGTTGTTGGACGACGCGGTTCATTTCGGCAACGCGTCGCTGCGATTGTATCTGTGGGATCCCCCAACGCTCTCGATTGGCCGAAACCAGTTGGTGGACGGCATCGCAATCGATGGGGTCGCCGTCGTTCGGCGGCCGACCGGTGGACAGGCGGTGTGGCACGAACACGAGGTGACCTATGCTGTCGCCGCGCCGATTGCACACTTCGGTTCTCTGCGCAATGCGTATTGCCAAATCCACACTCGCATCGCCACGGCACTGAGGTCCCTCGGCATCGACGCTCTACTGGCGGGAGACCGTCGGGCCGTCCGGCCTTCCGACCGTCCCACGTCGTGCTTTGCATCCCCCGTTGGCGGCGAGATCATGGTGCAAGGCCGCAAGCTGGTCGGCTCGGCGCAGGTGCGCCGCGGCGACGCGTTCCTGC
>DATLXS010000143.1:0-14776 GCA_035575675.1 Gemmatimonadales bacterium | reverse complement strand
CACCACCGGTCTCCACGCCCTTCTGCTGGGCGCATTGCTCGCAAAGGTGGAGCGTGACTTTCGAGTCATGCTCAACGTCCGTGAGGTTGATGATGGCGTCCCGTTCCTTGCAGTTACCGCAGAGCATCAGGGAATCGCGTCGACCGAGCTCACCGTCGTGAGCCGGCCGTCCTCCAGCAACAGGATCCGGTCCGCGCGCCCCGCCAGCTGGCGGTTATGGGTGACCACGACCACCGCCGTTTCGTACTCCCGCGCCAGCCGGAAGAACATCTCGTGCAGCCGCTCGGCGTTGGCGTGGTCGAGGTTGCCCGACGGCTCGTCCGCGAGCACGACACTCGGATCGTGCACCAGCGCGCGCGCGACGGCGCAGCGCTGCTGCTCGCCACCCGACAGCTCGGACGGCCGATGACTCATGCGTCCCGCGAGGCCGACTTCGGACAGCACTTCTTCCGCGCGCGATCGCGCGGTGCGCGGCGCCGTGCCCCCGATCAAGAGCGGCATCATGACGTTTTCCAGAGCCGAGAACTCCCGCAGCAAATGATGAAACTGGAACACAAATCCCAGTTTTCGGTTCCTGAGCTCCGCCGCGCCCCGCGCGTCGAGATCGGCATAGCGCGACCCGTCGAGCCAGATGTCACCGGTCGTCGGGCTGTCGAGCGCCCCCAGGAGATGCAGCAGCGTGCTCTTCCCCGCCCCCGACGAGCCCACGATCGCGACGAATTCGCCGCGCCGCACGTCGACGTCGACGCCCCGCAGGATCTCGAGCAGCTGTCCATCGCCGCCCGCGAACACGCGCCGGATCGTTTTGGCCACGAGGAGCCCGTTCATTCGTAGCGGATCGCCGTCACCGGATCGAGCCGGGCGGCCTGCGTGCTCGGATACAGCGGCGCGAGCGTGGTGATGATGAGGCTCGCCCCGATCACCGCCAGGGCGTCGAGCGGATTGTTCAGGACCGGCAGGTGATCGATGAAGTAGATCGACGGGTCGATCGGGATCAGACGGCCGTTGTTGACGCCGGCGCCGACGACCAGACCCAGCACCGCCCCGAGCGCGGTGCCGACGAGTCCGATGAACACGCCCTGAATAAGGAAGACGCGCCGGATGCGGCTGCGGTGCATCCCCATGGCGAGCAGGATGCCGATCTCGCGCGTCTTGTCGCGCACCACCATCGTCAGGGTGCCGACGACATTGAAGGCCGCGACCACGCAGATCAGGAAGACCACCAGCCCCATCGCCAGCTTCTCGAGCTTCAGCGCGGAAAACAGCGAGCGGTTCTGGAGCTGCCAGTCGAGCGTGCGGTAGGGATAGCCGAGGATGCTCTCGATCCGCTGGCCCGCTTCGGTGGCCTGCTCGGGGTGCGCGAGCCGCACCTCGATACCGCTCACGGCGCCGCCCAACCCCGCGAAATCCTGCGCTCCCTGACGGCGCATGACGACGTAGCTGTTGTCGTAATCGTACATGCCGGTCTCGAACACCCCGGTCACCTCGTAGCGGCGATACTTCGGGATGAACGCGCCGACGCTGCTGTTGAACTGCGACCCGGCGGGGGCGACCATGGTGATGATGTCGCCGGGATACGCGGACAACTTGCTCGCGAGGCGTGTGCCGATCGCGACGCCGCCCTCGACGCCACGCTGGGTCGTACGAAAGGTCAGATCGCCCTGCTTGAAGAAACGCGGCAGACTCGTCACCGCGCGCGATCCGGTGTCCGACTCGACGCCGATGACCGCAACGCCTTCGGCATAGTCGTGACCCGCCGAGATCAACCCTTGCGTCAACACGAACGGCGCGGCGGCCACGACGCCCGGGGTCCGCCGCACTTTCGTCACGACGTCCTGCCAGTCATCCAGGCGAAGCCCTTCCCCGTAGGTCAGCACGCGCAGATGTGGATTGACGACCAGGATCTTCTCGCGCAGGTCGTTCTGCATGCCGTTCATCACGCCGAGCACGATCACCAGCGCCATGACCCCGATGGTGACGCCGCCGACGGCGATCACGGTGATCAACGACAGGAGGCGCGACGACCGCCGGCTCCGCAGGTAGCGCATCGCCACCCGCAGATCGAGCCGCGACGGCCAGTTCGTGATGAGGACGAACAGGGCGGCGGCCGCCGCGGCGGCCAGCACGACTTTCAGCACCACCATCGCGATCGACATCACTCCGGCCGCAGCATGGGGAACAGGATGACGTCGCGAATGTTGGTCTGATCGGCGAGGATCATGGTCAGCCGGTCCACGCCGAGCCCGACACCGCCCGCCGGCGGCATCCCGTACTCCAGCGCCCGCAGATAGTCCTCGTCCAGCCGCTGCGCCTCCGCGTCCCCGGCCGCCCGCAACGCCGCCTGCTGCTCGAAGCGGCGGCGCTGTTCGTCGGGATCGTTCAGCTCGCTGAACGCGTTGGCGAGCTCGCGGTGCTGCACGAACAGCTCCCAGCGCTCGACCTTGGCCGGATCGCCGCGCTTGGGCTTGGCAAGCGGCGACAGGGCGAGCGGATAGTCGAACACGAACGTGGGCTGTACGAGCTTGGGCTCGACGCAGGTCTTGAAGACTTCATCCACCAGTTTGGGGCCGTTGAGCTGTCCCGAGTCCGGGGCGTTGTGGCGCTTGAGGACGTCACGCAGCTGCGCGTCGCTCGCCTTCGTGAGATCGATGCCGGCGTGCTCGCGTACCAGGCCGTAGTAGTCCTTGCGCGCGAACGGCCGCGCGAACGACAGCGTGGCGCCGTGGCGCTCGAGCACGCTGCTCTTGAACAGCTCGAGGACCAGCCCTGCCAGCATTTCTTCCGTCAGTGCGGCCATGTCATTGTAATCCGCATACGCCTCGTACCACTCGGCCATCGTGAACTCGGGATTGTGGAACCGCGACAACCCCTCGTTCCGAAAGTCATGCCCGATCTCATACACTTTTTCGAGCCCGCCCACGAGGCACCGTTTCAGATACAGCTCGTCCGCAATGCGGAGATAGAAGGCCGTGTCCAACGCTTCGTAATGCGTCTGGAAGGGCACCGCCGCCGCGCCGCCATAGAGCGGTTGCAGCACCGGCGTCTCTACCTCGAGATACCCCTTGCCGTCGAGGAAGGCGCGGATTCCTTGCACGATTCGCGTCCGGAGCCGGAACACCTCGCGCACGCCGGGATGCACGGCGAGATCGGCGTAGCGCTGCCGGTAGCGCAGCTCGGGATCGGTCAGCTCCCCGTGCTTCACGCCGCTCGCGTCTTCTTTGCCGAGCGGCAGCGGGCGCAGCGCCTTGGCGAGCAGCGTGAACTGGGCCACGCGCACGGTGATTTCCCCCGTGCGGGTCTTCATGAGACGTCCCTCGACGCCCAGATGGTCACCCAGATCGAGCAGCTCGACGAGGCCGTAGCGATCCGCGCCCAGCTCGTCGCCCTTGAAGTAGAGCTGGATCTTGCCCGTGGCGTCCTCGAGGTGCGCGAAGGTCGTCTTGCCGTGCGGGCGCAGCGCGACGAGGCGCCCCGCAAGCCGGTGCGCGATGGAATCGTCGTCCGATCGGTAGGCGGCCGCGGCCTGGTGGGCGGTCGCCGTGCGTTCGAACCGGTAGGCGAACGGCGCCACGCCGCGCTCCAGCAGCTCCTTGAGCTTCTCGCGCCGGGCGGCTTCGACGAACCCGGTCATTTGACGCGGCCATTCCCGAAGCGCTGCAGGAACGCTTCGATGAATTGATCGAGATCGCCGTCCATCACCTTGTGCACGTCACTGACCTTCAGCTCGGTGCGATGGTCGTTGACCATCGTGTACGGCTGGAACACGTAGGAGCGGATCTGATTCCCCCAGGCGATGTCCGTCTTCTGTTTGTCCACTTCCGCTTTTTTCGCCTCGCGCTCGGCCACGGCGCGTTCGTACAGGCGTGCCTTCAACATTTTCATCGCCGTCGCCTTGTTCTTGCCTTGACTCCGCTCCTGCTGGCACGAGACCACGATGTTCGTGGGCAGGTGCGTGATGCGCACGGCGGAGGACGTCTTGTTGACGTGCTGCCCGCCCTTGCCGGACGCGCGGAAGACGTCGATGCGCAGATCGTCATCCTTGATCTCGATTTCGATCTCGTCGTCGACCTCGGGATACACAAAGACCGACGCGAACGAGGTGTGGCGGCGCGACTGCGAGTCGAACGGCGAGATGCGCACGAGGCGATGCACACCTTTCTCGGCCCGCAGCAAGCCGAACGCGTACTGCCCGCGGATCTCGATCTCGGCCGATTTGATGCCGGCTTCCTCACCCGGCAGGATGTCGAGCACGTTGACCACAAAGCCGTGTCGCTCCGCCCAGCGCGTGTACATGCGCACGAGCATCTCGGCCCAGTCCTGGGACTCCGTGCCGCCGGCGCCGGGATGGATCGTGAGCAATGCGTCGCGGGCGTCATCGGGACCCCGGAGCATGTTCTGCATCTCGAGCGACTCGAGCCGGTCAGCGATCTGCTCCGCCTCGGTTTCGAGCGAGCGCTGCAATGCAAGATCGACGTGGGATTCGGCTTCGAGCAGATCGTTCAGCTCGCGGCCCTCGTCCACGCGCTTGCGCAGCGCGTGATAAGGCTCGAGCCAACCCTTCAGGGATTTGACTTCGGCAACCGTGGCGCGGGCACGCTCGGAGTCGGCCCAGAGCGCGCCTTCCGCCATTTTCTGCTCGAGCTCCGCGAGGCGGGCGGTCTTTCCCTCGACATCAAAGAAAGCCCCTGAGCTCGGTGAGGCGGCGATCGAAATCGGCAAATCTCTCGGCCAGTGCCATTAGAAAAGCTTGTGTCCTCCAGCGAGAATCTCGTTGAGCGCCTCAGTCCAGAACGGCGTGCTCTGCGCCAGCTCGGCGCCGACCTGCTCCACGTACTCTTGCCAGCTCTTGTGGATTTCGTCCTTGAAGAGCTGGGGCAGCGTACCGTCACGAATCCCCTGCGTTCGCTTCTCCGGATGATACACGAGCATGTCGGAGATGAGCGCCCGCGCCAGGCGCCGCGCTTTCTGTTTGGGATCCTGCACCATGAACGGATTCACCGGACGCAGTGGTCCCGTGGACCGCTTCCCCGGTGTGCTGACGCCCGGCGCGGGCGCCGGCGGGGGCGGTGCTGGAGCCGGTCGCGGCGCGGCCTGCGCTGGAGGTGGCGGCGGAGGCGGTGGTTGCACAGCCGGCCTGGGCACCGTCAGCGACGGCGCCGGAGCGGCCGGAGCAGCGATCGGACTCGCCGGCCGTGCCGGTGCGAACGGCGGCCGCGCAAGCGGCGGCGCCGTCGGCATCGCCGGACGGCTCATCGGGGGTGGCGCTGACGGCGGCGCCATCGCCGGACGAGGCGGCGGCGGCGCGGGCGCAGGTGCCGCTCGCGGCGGTGATGGTGCGGGCGGCGGCGCGGCGGCAGCGGCGGCAGCGGCGGCAGCGGCGCCGGCGGGGCTCACCGCGAAGACGTTGCTGCACACGCTGCACCGCGCGCGCAGGCCTCCGGTGGGGACCTTGGCGGGGTCCACCCGGTACACCGTTTCGCACGACGGACACGTTACGTTCACGCCTCGTTGTCTCCGCTTGCTTCGTCACCGTGATCCCGGTCGTGGCGCCGATCGACCACGAAGACCGACCCCGCCTGTGTCTTCGCGTAGCTCTTCATTTCCGTCGCCAGCTCGCTGACCTGCGCCGGGTGCGCAAACCGCCGGTGCTGATTCGTCACCACGCCGATCGAGAGCGTCATCAACGGCACGCGGTGCAGCTGGCCGCGCCGGTCTTTCCCGAAATAGTAGCCCGCCCGCCGGTCCTGCTCGTTGTACTGGTACGGCACCAGCGTATCGAACACATCGAGGATCTCACTGCACACCAGCCCGATGTTCTCGATCGGCAGGACGAAAATGAAATCGTCCCCGCCGATGTGCCCGACAAAGCCCTGCGTCCCGAGCATCCCCCGCACGACATCATGCAGGATGCGGGAAAGCAGGTAGATGACCCGATCGCCGTCGTAATAACTGTAGCGATCGTTGTATTCTTTGAAGTGATCGAGGTCGGCGTAGCAGACGGCGAAGAATTCGCCGAGCTCCATCCGCCGCTTGATCTCCCGCTCGATCTCCGTTGTCCCGGGCAGCCGCGTCGAGGGATTCACGGCCACATCGCGCTCGGCCCGCGTCACCAGGGCGTCGAGCCGTCCCGCCTGCTCGCCCGGCTCAAAGAGCGGCGTAATCACCTCGTCCGCGCCCGCCCCGAACCACTTCCGCACCGCGTCCGTCGCATGGCGATTGGTCACGACGGCGAGTGGTACGATCGCCGTATACGCATCACCCTTCAGACGAGCGCAGAGCTGCATTCCCTCATCGCCCGCGCTGTCTGCATCGATCACGACGAGCGTCGGCAGCGCGCGCAGCACCCGCTCTTCCACCCCCGCGGCCTGGGGAAGGGAGATGACGGGCAGCCCCTTCCCGTTGACCCATGCGGTCACGAACTCAGGTACGGAACGTCCAGCCGGCGAGAAGAAGAGAATGGCTTGGCGCGACCGCACCTTACTCCTCTCGTAAGGGTAGAATCCGCCGAAACTTAGGCCTCGTCGCCTCCCGTGTCAAATTAACTGCGCGGTGCCGGTATCTCGGTGGTGTACGCCTCCCTGAGCGCCACCGGCTTCGTGCGCGCGCGTACCCGGATGTTGAGCATCTCGACGAAGACCGAGAAGCCCATCGCGAAATAAATGTAGCCCTTGGCGACGTGCTGCCCCAGCCCGTCGGCGATGAGCGAGACGCCGATCATGAGCAAAAAGCTGAGCGCGAGCATTTTCACCGTCGGATGGCGATGCACGAAGTCGCTGATCGGGGCGGCCGCGAACATCATCACGCCGACCGCCAACACCACCGCGGCAATCATCACGGGCAGGTGACGCGCCATGCCGACCGCGGTGATCACGGAGTCGAGCGAGAAGACGATGTCGAGCAGCATGATCTGACCGACGACGCCGGCGAACGACCGGCGGACCCGAGTTCCGGCATGGCCGGCATCGCCTTCTAATCCGTCGTGGATCTCGCGCGTGCTCTTCGCGAGCAGGAAGAGACCGCCCGCGATGAGTATCAGGTCGCGCCCCGACAGCGGATGCCCCAGCACGTGCAACCAGGGCGCCGTGAGGCGGATGATCCACGCGAGTGCGGCGAGGAGTGCGATCCGGGTGAGCATCGCGCCCGCGAGCCCGACGCGCCGGGCCCGGCCCTGCTGCTCGCGGGGGAGTTTCCCCGCCAGGATGGAGATGAAGATGATGTTGTCGATGCCGAGGACGATCTCCAGCACCGTCAACGTGAGCAGGCCCAACCACGCTTCGGGATTCCCTAACAGGCTCATGATTGGATCCTGCCGGCACTAGAACGAGATGGAAAAGCGAACTTGGGTCGTGCCAAGTCCGACGCTGGTCTGCATCTGGGCTGCCCGACCGGCCGCGGCGCTCATGCGGGCGGAAATCAGCGCATCCACCGCGCTCAGCACATGATTGGCGAGCAGCAGACCGACCTGATTCTGGGCGCGCCGGAATGCCGTGTCGCTGCGCTTGATATAGTCGCGGAACACCTCGTGCTCGAGCGAATGATCGCGCCAGCTCCATTGGAAGTTGGGACCGACCGCGCGCGCCTGATAGAACTGCAGCGCCCGCCAGTACTCCGGGGACGTCGGATCGGGCGGGACGTCGGGATTCTCCCAGAACGTCCGCCGCGCCAGGAGCCACACCGCGCCGTTGTAGGTCTGCGGATCGGCCTCAGGAACGAACGCGGGACCGGGATCGCCGTCGTAGCTGCCGCTTTCGGCGAAACGTTCCATCTGCTCGTAGTACTCGAAGATGGTGTCGCGCCGCACCGGGAGGTATGACCGCCGGGCGACGTCGAAGGCGAGATTCTGAAACCGCCGGGCTTCCAGCATCGCTTCGTGGTCGAGCTGCAGGAACCGCGAGACGAGATACACCTCCGCCGCCAGGTACACGGCGCCGCGGTCCTGGTGTGCGAGCAGCTGCCCGGTCCCGGGCACCAGCAGCGACGCGAGCGGCCGGACCAACGTGCTCGGCGAGGGCTCCTCCCGTTGCGCCACGACCGCACCGGCGGCGACGATCGACGCGATGCCCGCCAGTGCCGCCGCCCGCTTCATTAGAATGTGACCCGGAAGGAAAAGAAGGTGGGGCTGTCCGCCTGCAGATCGGAGCCGGTGAGGAACGCGCGCGCCAGATCGACGCCGAGCGAGCCGCTTTCGATCCCGAGTCCCACACTCGGTCCACTCAATCCGTCCTGCACGAACGCGTAGCCTGCGCGCACCCGCACCAGTTGCTGGTAGCCGACGTCGACGCCGAGGCGCGTCTCCGACTGCCCCACCTGTCCCCAGGGGCTGTCGACATCGGCGGCGAGCTTCACGTCAAAGGCTTGATCGAGTCCGCGTCCCGTGGCGGGACGCAGGCGGACCTCGTATTGCGCGCCGACGGCGAGCCGCGTGGGCAGCGGATCGGCCTGCGCCTGATTCTGCACCTGCAGCCGGAACCCGATGTTGCGGAGCGCCACGCCAATGCGCAGTGGGCCGCCCGGGCCCACGCGGAACTGTCCGCCCAGGTCGAGTGCGTGCGTCGCGCCCGTCCCCGCGGGAAAGTCGCGGCAGTCGCCGCTGCAGTCGACCCGAAACTGGACGAGCTTGTAACTGATCCCGACCGCGACCGAGCCCGCGAGGTTCATCGCGTACGACGCGAGGAATTCGAAGTTGCGCGGCGCGATGCGCGCGATGGTGTTGCCGTTGGCGTCGGTGCGTTCGAGATCGCCGTAGTCGACCAGGTACACCGCGCCGCCGATGACGCCGATGCCGCGCGAGGGGAAATACGCCCCCAACACATTGCTGCGCCCGGCGACCAGCGATGCGCTGTGCAGCGCGAACTCATCGTCCGTCAGGGTGGCGAGTCCCGCGGGGTTCCAAAATGCCGCTTCCCCCCGCCCTGCCGCGGCGGTGGCCGTTTGGCCCATCCCGACGGCCACCGCACCCACCGGAAACACGAGGAACAGCGCGCCGGCATTGAGGGGCGGCTCCTGAGCGGAAAGCTGGAATGATGGAACGATGGAAAGCGTGGCGAAAACTAGAATGGAGGTCCTAAACCCCATTCCATCTTTCCCTCGTTCAATCATTCCGTCAGAAGGGCGTCGCCTCATCGATCAACATAATGGGAATGTCGTCTTCGACCGCGTAGATCAGCCGGCAGGCGTTGCACGCGAGCGCCTCGGGGGGCGGATTGGTCCGATGCTCGAGCGGGCCTTTGCATTTCGGACAGACGAGAATCTCGAGGAGGTCGGGGGCGAGACTCATGAGGCGGCATACCCCAGTCGCTTGAGGGATGGTTCGTCGCGACGCCATTTGGGCAGGACCTTCACGTGCAGGTCGAGGAACACGCGCTGGCCTCCCAGCAGCGTTTCGATCTTGGCACGCGCCGCGGCGCCGAGGGCCTTGATGGTACGGCCACCCTCGCCGATGACGATTCCTTTTTGACTTTCGCGTTCCACGTACAACACCGCCCGAATATATACCGGCTCGGCGCCCTCCCGGAACTCGTCGATTTCGCAGGCCACACTGTAGGGCAACTCTTCATGCAGCTGCTCGAAGGCCGCCTCCCGAATGAATTCCGCTGCGAAAAAGCGCATCGGCTGGGTCGCGAGCTCGTCGGGATCATAATGAAAGGGACCTTCCGGCAGCCGCTCACCTAACGTGGCGAGCAAGGCGTCGATGCCTTCGCCAGTGACGGCGGAGAGAAGCATGTCGGACGGTTGGACGCTCGGTCGGTTGGACGGACTCACAAGATCGGACTTCGTGTAGACGTTGACGATTGGCGCGCGCGGGGCGCGCTCGAGGCGAGCGACCGTGGCGAGCGGCGGGGCCGGATACTCGCCGAACGGGTGCAGGTAGGCGATCACTTCCGCGTCGTTGATAGCGCGCAGGGCGGCGGCGCGCATGGCTTCGTGGAGCCGGTATTCCGGCTCGAGCAGACCGGGTGAATCGGTGAAGATGTACTGCGTGTCGCCTTTCGTGAGCAGCCCGACCACCGGCAGACGCGTGGATTGTGGCTTGGGGGACACAATGGCGAGGTGTTCGCCCACAAGCGCGTTCAGTAGCGTCGATTTGCCGACGTTCGGCCGGCCGGCGAGGACGATAGTGCCGCAGCGGGTCATGTCCAAAGTGTAGGGCACAGAGCCAGCTTGCGCGAGTAACGCTGGCAGCGTCGCCGGCACGCCGTACATTCCTGCCCGATGAAGGGCAAGAAGATCCTTCTCGCCGACGACGATCCCGTGACGCTCGAGACCCTTGGCGCCCAGCTACGCGGGGTCGGGTATCAGATCGTCACCGCGATGGATGCCATGCAGGCGTTCATGGTGGCACAGCGGAGCGCACCCGATGCCGTGCTCCTCGATATCCAGATGCCCGGCGGCACGGGCCTCGACACGCTCAAGCGCCTGCGCACGTCGACCAAGACGCAGGCGATTCCCGTCATCGCGATCAGCGGCCTCAGGGATCCCGAGATGGGCAAGCGCGCCCTGGCGCTTGGCGCGGTGGAGTTCTTTCCGAAGCCGGTGGATTTCGAGCGGCTGCGAGCGACGTTGAACCGGCTCGTGACGTCGCTCGATGACGACGAGGCCGAGCCGGCGAAAGACTAATTCCGCGGACCGAGACGCGGATTGCGGAGCGCGTCAGGCAACCGGTTCCATTGCTCTGTCGTTAACGCGCCGCGGACCGCTTCCAGAGCGCGCGCCACAGCCTCGCGGGCCAGGCCGAACTGGGCACGCATGCGCGTGACAGTCGCGGCTCGATCACCGGACCCGTCCAGCGCCGCGGCAGCGCTGCGGATCGAATCGGCGATCACGCCCAGCTCCTTCGAGAGCGAGTCGCGCGCCGCCTCGAGACTCGTGACCTGCTCCCCCGTCAGCGCTATCGAATCGCGCAGCGCGAGCACCTGCGCCGGCGGGTTCGGCAGAATGGAATCCAGCCGCGCGGCCATGCCGACGCGTCCTGGCTCCGCTCCGCCGAATCCTCCCCTGCCCCGTCGCCCTCCCATGCCGCCGCCGCCACGCAAGGCGTCGAGTGCCGCTTGCTGCCGATCGGGCCCGATGGTCACGTGCGCCTGGATGCCGACTTGAAAGGGCGCGCGGAACGCGTTGGCGCCACGCCCCGTCGCGCCGAAGCGCTCGTTGACGGCGTAGCGGAATTCCCGCGCCGATGAGTCAAACCCCGTGACGTACGACAGCGTCGGATCGGGTTGCAGGGTCAGACCCCAGCCGTGCGCGCCGTTCACACCGTGCAGCAGCTCGTCGACGCCACGCAACAGGTTGATGGTCGAGACCGATATCGTGAGACGCCGCTGTAAACGGAGAATCGACGGCCGATAGTTGACCTGCAGATCGAACGTGGCTTGCCAGGGTCCGCGGCAGCTGTTGCGCGCCGCGACCGTTCCGATTTGCCGGCGCAGGCAGTCGGCGATGCGCGGATCCGCCACCGCGAGCAAGCGGGCCATGGCCGCCGACGCCGAGGTCGCGGCCGACGGGTCGAACACGAACGCCCGGTCGTTCCGGGCCCCGTCGCCGTTGATGTCGCCGCCGACGAGCGGCGTGAACGGCGCTCCGGACGTCAGGCGGCCGACGCCGGTGATTTCGAGCGATGTGCCGACCGGATACGTCACGACGCCCAGCAGCGCGTGGCGGCGATTGAAGTCACTCGGCGCCCACTCGCGCACATTGGGATCACCCGCGGTCGTGGCCGCGGCGAACCCCGCCGCGCCGAACCGCGAGGCCGACAGCTGATCGCGTGACCGACTCCAGGTATACGAGGCCTGCAGCACGAGGCCACGGCGCGTGACGCCGCCCAGCGAGACCGTCAGCTGCTTCGCTTCGCTTCCCAGATCCGAGCCGACCTCCAGGACCTGCCCGAATACCGTGTCGCGCCGCGAGGCGACCAGCGACACCGCGCCGGTCGCCGGCACGATGTCTGAGGGGGCGACATAGACCGGGCGGTTGTGCTCATTGCCGAGGACGAACCGCGGCGTCGCCACAAGGTTGAGATCCGTGAACCCGTATTGATGCACGCCGCGCGTGTACCCGGCGTCGACCGCGAGATGCAGCAGGCGGGTGAGATTGCGTTGCACCCCCAGCGTCGCGCGCCACGCGCGCGGCGCCTGGTAGTGGTCGGCGAACAGCACGACGGGCCGAATCTCCGGCGCGAGCGGCGGACCACCGGAGGCGCAGGTGTCGGGAATCGCCGTGGTGTCGGCGGCATACGCCGACCAATCGGGCAGGGGCACGCTGCTGCCGATGCAGATCAGCTCCGTCGCAGACCCGGCGAGGCCCGTGGCGCTTTGCGCCGACGCGACGAGTCCGCCCGGGATCGGGCTGCGGAATTCGCCGGCGCCGCCGCGGACAATGAGCGCCGGTTGTGAGCCGATGGAAGGCCCGCCGAACCCGCCCCGCGCCGGCCGCCCACCGGCGCCACCGGCGCTCGTGTCCGCGCGCATGCCCCCCCCTCCGATCGTCCAGGTAAAGCCGGCACGCGGGCTCAGGTGCCACTCGTGCGGCAGCTGCGACGTGTTGTGCCCGAACTGCGCGAGGATGTCGGTATTCAGCGGCGGCGGATGCCCGAGCCGCGAGCCCTCGACGCGCAGGCCGTAGGTGAGCTGGAGCGCAGGCGACGCGCGCCACACATCGGCCGCGTACGCCGCATAGTCCTCACTGCGCGCGGCGCGCGGCGCGACGACCAGCGTGCGGCTGAACGACGCCGGCTGATTCGAGTCCAGATCCGCGAGCGAGTTATAGGTGAAGGTGCCAAGGCGATTGGCGGCGGGCTGGGTTGTGGACTGTGTGGTTTGCGCGGTGACACCCAGCTTGAGCCGATGCGAGCCCGATCCCGGCAGGAACGAGACCTCGTCCGACGTGGCGAGTCCCGCGCTGCGCGATCCGGTCGGGAGACTCGCGTTCCCGCCGAACACCAAGGTGCCCACGCCGACGCCAGGAGCTGCGGTGCCCGACAGGTCCGACGCGAGCAACACGCGACCGGACGGCAGCGCGGTGAACGGGTCGCCGTGCTGGCGACTCACGGTCGGGTAGAGCTTGGCTTCATTGATGACGTGGGTGCCGAAGCGCGACGTCAGCGTCGCCATGACGCCGCCGCCGGCGTTGTGCGTCGAGCCTCCGACCTGCGGCAGCGCGAGCGGTTGAATGCGACTGGGGTCCTGGCTGCCCCAGCGCCAGTCGCCGCGCAGCGTGAGCGTGTGAGAGTTACTCACGATGTAATCGACGCGCACGAGCGCAGTGAGATTGTCGGTCGTGCGGGTGTCGCTCGGGTGCACGCTCGTCGGCGAGAGTCCCATCCCCTGCAGCGCCGCCAGGAAGCGCGCCACCGAGTCCGGCCGGACGCCGAGCCGTTCGAGATCGGTCGGCGTGGCATCGAGCAGCGACACTTGCGCGTCGTCGCGCAGCCGCGCTTGTCCCGAGGCGAAGATGAACAGGCGGTCGCGCACGAGCGGCCCGCCGAGCCCGCCGCTGAGCTGGTTCTGGGTGTACCCCTGCGTGAACGGGGAGCTTTCGTCTCCGTTCACCGCGAGCGACTGATCGCGCAACGCGTACGACGACGATCCCTGGATCATGTTCGCGCCGCCGCGCGTCGTCGCAGCCACGAGCCCGCCGCTGAATGCGCCGCGCGACACATCGTACGTACTCGTCACGATGCGCGTCGTGCGCAACCCTTCCTGCGGCACGGCGCTCGTCCCGATGTTCAGGCCGTCGAGCGTGACCGCGTTCGCGTCGGCGCGGAGTCCCGCGACCGAGAACGCCGCGGCGCTCGAGTCGGTCGCGGCGAGGCCGAGGACGCCCGGCACGAGGGTGGCGAGCAGGTTGAGATCGTTGTCCTCGAGCGGCAGCCGGCCCACCAGCTCCGGACTGAGGGCGCGGTCCGCCGATCCGGGTGTGGGCACGTCGGGCGCCCGGACGGCGCGCGGCGGGGGATGCACGGTGACGGGGGCGAGGGTAATGGCAAGGGGCGGCAGTTGCGGATTCCAGGAGAAGCGGTCTTCGTCGGCGTAGCGCTGCAGCGTGGTCTGCTGCGGCTGCCGGCCCAGATAGCGCGCGGTCATTTGGTACTGACCGCCGCCGTCCGGAAACAGGATGGTGTAGCGCCCGCGTGCGTCGGTGTTGGTCCGGCGTGTGATCTGCGTTTCGAGCGAGAGCGCTTCGACGATCGCGCCGGCGATGGGGGTGCCGTTCTCGTCGGTGACGGTGCCGGTCAGGATGTCGGTGGTGGAACCGACCTGGCCGTGCAGGAATCCGGTGAGGAGAAGGACGAGGAAGCCCAGGGCGGCGGCCGCGCGGCGCATGACAGAGATACGGTGCGACCGGAGGCGCCGTTAAGGGGTGCGACGCGGGATGCAACGAGCGCGCAAAGCCAAAAGCCCGCTCCGGTGGATTGGAGCGGGCTTCGGATGAGACGCTGGCGGCGGTCTACTCTCCCACCCCCTCGCAGGGGCAGTACCATCGACGCTGACAGGCTTAACGACCGTGTTCGGGATGGGAACGGGTGTGGCCCTGTCGCGCTAGTCGCCAGCAAAGGAAAAGACGAGTGCGTGAATTCGTGGTGGTGAGAAATCACTCCGAGTTTTGGACAGCGGAGAGATCAAGCCTCACGGGCAATTAGTACGGCTCGGGAGTGTTCATCTTGGGGAGGGTTTCCCACTTAGATGCATTCAGCGGTTATCCCCGCGCGACATCGCTAACCGGCGTTGCCCTTGGCAGGACAGCCGGGACACGAGGGGTCGCTTCGTCCGGGTCCTCTCGT
>DATLXS010000142.1:0-12023 GCA_035575675.1 Gemmatimonadales bacterium | reverse complement strand
GGACCTCGACCAGGCGCCGCTCGATGTCGCTAATTTCGAAGCGGCGCAGCTGATTCTCGTACTCAAAATGCGCGGTGATGACCTTCTCGAGCTGAGTCCGAATGGTCTCGCGTTGGGTCTCGGTCGCGCCTCGGTAGGCGCGCTGTAGCGTACGCGCTATTGCCTCGAGGCCGAACATCTGCGTAACAAGCCCCGCTCGCGTGCTGTCGCGCCGCGCGAGATTCTGGACTACGTCGAACTGGACCGTGAGCTGCGCGACTTCTCCCCAGTATGCATCCGGGTCACTGGCCTTCAACTGTTCGAGCTGGGCGAGGCTCGATTCATCCGGCCCTTGACCCCGTTGCATTGAAATCACGTGCAGGAAGGCGCGAGCTGCCGCTTCGGCTTCGCGCGGCCGCTGTTGTGCGATTTGCTGCACCTGCAACTGCATCGCCTGGGGATTAGGCATCTCCTGAGCCGCGCTCGACGAAGCGGCCAGCAGTCCAAGCGCACTAATCACGCCACTAATTCGGCAGGCCATAATACCGCTCCTGTTCCAGTCGGGTGAGTTGCGCGTCGATCTCCACCATTGCCGTGCCACCTGCGACGTATCCGGCCGTCGCCGACCACGTGATCGTTGGGGTCCAACGCTCCGTCTGGTCACGAGACGGTCGGGCCTTGTTCATCATGACCGCCGCGAGGACCGCCGCGGCAGCGAGTGCGGCGGTCGCCCAGACGATGAGACGGCGGCGTCGGTGGGGTAGTGCCACGTCGAGCGCCACACGCGCGCGTTCGAGCTGCGCGAGACGCTCCTGACACAAGGCGCAGCTCGCCACGTGGGCATCCAGCGCCGCCGCTGCGTCATGCGGTTGCTCCTCGTACGCGAGCAGCAGCAGCTCGTCTTCGGTCGGATGATTCATCGATAACTCTCCAGGGCCGCGCCGATTCGCGCGAGCGCGGCGCGCATTTGCGTCAACACCGTGCCGAGTGGCCGGTGCAGGCGGTCGGCGATCTGCTGGAACGTGAGACCACGCTGCTGTCGTAGCTCGACCACCTGGCGCTGCACGGTCGGGAGATCGGCCACGGTGCGGCGGACCGCCGCCCGGAGCTCGTCCTCGAGCAGCGGGGCATCGGCGGCGGCCGCCAGGGCGGGCTCCTCGGCATCGAGCTCCACCGCTGCTCGGCGCCGCACCAGCTCCCGCCGCAGGTGATCGTGCCACACGTTGGCGGCGATGCGAAACAGGTAGCCGCGGGCGTTGCCGTTCAGCGACAGCCGCGGCGCCGCGGTGACCAGCCGGGCGGCCACTTCCTGCAGCAGATCCGCCGTCAAATCGTCGTCCCGGCAGCGCGCCCCCAGGAAGTTGCGGAGCGCCCGTTCGTGGTCGGCGAGGAGCTGGTCGGCCGATATGATCGCCATGGTTACCTAAGAGTACGTGCGAAGAGGGTTATTATTTTCCCTGTGACTACCACCTTCCGCGCACTCCTGGATGACGGCCGGGTCCACGTCTTCGACGGGGCCATGGGCACGATGCTGTACGGCAAGGGCTTCTTCCTGAACGTCTGCTACGACGAGCTGAACCTGAAGCAGCCGCGGCTCGTGCAGGAAGTCCACGCGGAATACGTGCGCGCCGGGGCGGAGATCCTCGAGACCAACACCTTCGGCGCCAATCCGCTCAAGCTGGGCAGCTACGGGCTCGCCGACGAAACAGAGAAGATCAACCGCACCGCCGCCGAGCTGGCGCGCGCGGCGTCAGGCGGCAAGGCGAGCGTCGTGGGCGCGATCGGCCCGCTCGGCGTACGCATCGAGCCGTTCGGCCCGACGTCCCAGCTCGAAGCCGAGGCGCTGTTCGCCCGGCAGGTCCAGGGTTTGCTCGCCGGCGGGGTGGACGGATTCATCCTCGAAACATTCAGCGACATGGACGAAATGCATGCCGGCCTCCTGGCCGTGCGCGCCGCGTCCGATCTGCCGGTTGTGTGCCAGATGACGATCGGCACCGATGGGCTCACCTACTACGGCACCGATCCCGAGACCTTCACCAAGCAGCTCGCGGCGTGGGGCGCGGATGTCATCGGCATAAATTGCTCCGTCGGACCGGCCGGCCTGCTCGAGGCCGTCGAGAAGATGGTGAAGGCGACGGACAAACCGGTCTCGGCGCAGCCGAACGCGGGCCTGCCGAAAGACGTCGGCGACCGCAAGATCTACCTCGCCTCGCCCGAGTACATGGCGAGCTTTGCGCGCCGCATGATCGAGACCGGGGCGCGTTTCGTCGGCGGCTGCTGCGGCTCGACGCCCGAGCACATCAAGAAGATCCGCGACTACATCGCGAGCGTCGTACCGCGCCAGCCGAGCGTGGTGGTCTCCCGGGCCCAGATCCAGCCGCCGCCCGATGTGACGCCGGTGCCACTCGCCGACAAGTCGCGCTGGGGCGCGAAGCTGGCGCGGGGCGAGCTCGTGACGAGCGTCGAAATCGTGCCGCCCAAGGGCATCGATCCGAAGCCGATGCTCGAGCAGTGCCGCGCGTTGAAAGCCGCGGGCGTGGACGCCGTCAATGTGCCCGACGGGCCCCGCGCGCAAAGCCGCATGGGCGTGCTGCCCTCGGCGCTGTTGATCGAGCGTGAAGTGGGGATCGAGACCGTCATCCATTACTGCTGCCGCGACCGCAATCTGCTCGGCATGCTGTCGGACATTCTCGGCGCGCACGCGGCGGGGCTGCGCAATATCCTGATCATCACCGGCGATCCGCCGAAGATGGGGCCCTATCCGGAAGCAACGGCGGTGTTCGACATCGACTCGATCGGTCTGACGAACCTCGTCTATCGCCTGAATCAGGGACTCGATCCCGGCAACAACCCGCTCGGTGGCGCGACCCGGTGGGCGATCGGCGTGGGCGTGAATCCCGGCGCCGTCGATCAGGACCGCGAGCTGTCGCGGTTCGCGTGGAAAGTGGACGCGGGGGCGGAGTTCGCCGTCACGCAGCCGGTGTTCGACGCGCGCCAGCTCCAGGCGTTCTTGAAGCGCGTCGAGCAGTTCAAGACCCCGATCGTCGCGGGGATCTGGCCGCTCATCAGCCTGCGGAACGCCGAGTTTCTCGCGAACGAGGTGCCGGGCGTGTCGGTGCCGGACGAGGTGCTCGCGCGGATGCGGAAGGCACAGGAGAAAGGCAAAGAGGCGGCGCTCGCCGAGGGCGTGGCGATTGCGCGCGAGATGTTCACCAAGGTCAAGCCGCTGGTGCAGGGCGTACAGGTCAGCGCGCCGTTTGGAAGAGTTGAGGTCGCGCTACAAGTGTTCACACCCTAAAGGGTGTGGCTTCAGCATGTGAATAACGACGATGCCTGAACTCCCCGATATCACGATTTACCTCGAAGCGCTGCAACCCCGCATCGTCGGCCAGCCGCTCGAGCGCGCGCGTATCGTCAGTCCGTCCCTGCTGCGCACGGTGGAGCCACCGCTCACCGCCGCGGTGGGACACAAAATCGTCGGGCTGCGCCGCATCGGGAAACGCATCGTGTGGGAGATGGAAGGCGACCTCTTTCTCGTCTTTCACCTGATGATCGCGGGCCGATTCAAGTGGCGGCCCGAGGGCACCAAATCGCCGGCGAAAGTCGGACTCGCGTCATTCGATTTCCCGACCGGCACCTTGCTGCTCACCGAAGCGAGCACCAAGAAGCGGGCGTCGCTGTACGTCGTGGCCGGCGAAGCGGGACTCGCGGCGCACGATCCGGGCGGCCTCGACGTCCTGGCCTCGGACCTCGCCGCTTTCAAAACCAGGCTGCAATCCCAATCGCACACCCTGAAGCGCGCGCTCACCGATCCCCATCTGCTCGACGGCATCGGCAACTGGCTGTCGGATGAGATTCTGCACGCGGCGAAGCTGTCGCCGTTTCTGCTCACGGGAAAGTTGAGCGATACAGAGATCGCGCGGCTCCATGCGGCGACGCAGCAGACCACGCGCCTGTGGATCGACAGGCTGCGCGCTGAGGTGGGCAGCGAGTTTCCCGAGAAGGTGAGCGCGTTCAAGGAAGGCATGGCGGTGCACGGCCGCTACAAGCAGCCCTGCCCCGTGTGCGGCTCTCCCGTGCAACGCATCCGCTACGCCGCCAACGAAGCCAACTACTGCGCGACGTGTCAGACCGGCGGGCGCGTGCTGGCCGATCGCTCGCTGTCCCGCCTGCTCAAGGATGATTGGCCACGCTCGCTCGAGGAGTGGGAAGCGAAGCTGGGGCGATGACGATCCGCCGGGCGCTGAACGGCGATGCTGGAACCGTGGCACGCATCCACGTCGAGTCCTGGAACGTCGCCTACCGCGGCATCATGCCGGACGACGTCATCGCGCGAACCGATCTCGCCTATCGCACGGCGTTCTGGACGGAGCGGATCGCGGATCCCGAGTGGCCGGTTTTCCTGATCGAGGAGCACGGTGCTGCGGTCGCGTTCTGTCAGATGATCCCTACGAAGGATCCCGATGATGATGCAACACGCGTCGGGCATATCACGTCCCTGCACGTCCTGCCGCAGCTGCGCGGCCGGGGCTGCGGTCGCATGCTGATGAATCATGTGCTCGATGAATTCGTGCGCCGTGGGTTTGCCGAAGTGACGTTGTGGGTGCTGCGGGACAATACGAATGCTCGTGCTTTCTACGAGACGTCTGGCTTCCATTTGGACGGCGGAACCAGAAGGTACCCGCGGACGAATGTACCCGAGGTTCGGTACCGAATCCGTTTGGCCGGCGCTTCAGCGCACGGTTAACTTTTATCTCTCACGAACCCTCGAGGAGTTGCACCGTGCGACGCGCGTTGCCCACCACTCTTTTGCTTGCCGCCATCACCGCAACGACCGTCCAAGCCCAGGGCTTCGGCCAACCGACGGGCTTCGCCGTTGACGATCCGGTCCTGCGCCGCATCTGGGCGATCGAGAACGACAGCTCACAGCTGCCGCATCTCGCCCAGGTGCTGTTCGACTCCCTCGGCCCACGGCTGACCGCCTCGCCGGGCATGACGGCCGCGCAGAACTGGGCGATCGCAACCTACACGGCCTGGGGCATCACGGCGCGCAAAGAACAGTACGGCACGTGGCGCAGCTGGCGCCGCGGCACGACGCACATCGACCTCGTCGCGCCCCGGGTGCGCTCGCTCGAAGGCACGATGCTCGCCTGGAGCCCGCCGACGCCGAAAGGGCGCCCCGTGCGGGCACCCGTCGTGATCCTCCCGGATGTCGCCGATAGCGCGGGGCTCATCGCCTGGCTTCCGCAAGCCAAGGGCAAGTTCGTCCTCATTTCGTCACCACAGCCGACCTGCCGGCCCGACGACAGCTGGGAGAAGTGGGCGACGCAGAGCACCGCCGACTCCATGAAAGCACGACGCACGGCCGCCCAGCAGGCGTGGCAGCAGCGCCTGCAGCGCACCGGCTACGCGGGCACCGGCACCGTCGCCGCCGTTGCCCCGTTGTCGCGCCGGCTCGAGGCGGCCGGCGTTGCTGGAATCATCGGCAGCCTGTGGTCGCAGGGCTGGGGCGTGCAGAAAGTCTTCCAGGCCTTCACCGACCGCGCGCCGGTGTTGGACATCGCCTGTGAGGACTACGGCCTCCTCTACAGGCTCGCGGAGAACAAACAGGCCCCGATCGTCGAAGTGACCGCCGAGTCTCAAGGCTTGGGAGAGGTGCCGGTCTTCAATGTGGTCGGCGAAATCAAGGGCAGCGAGCTCCCCAACGAATACGTCATGCTCTCGGCCCACTTCGATTCGTGGGACGGCGGCTCCGGCGCGACCGACAACGGCACCGGCACGATTACGATGCTCGAAGCGATGCGGATCCTGAAGCTCGTGTATCCCAATCCGCGGCGCACGATCCTCGTGGGGCACTGGAGCGGCGAAGAACAGGGACTGAACGGCTCGCGGGGATTCGTGAAAGACCATCCGGATGTCGTGAGCGGGCTGCAGGCGCTGTTCAATCAGGACAACGGGACGGGACGCATCGAGAGCATGAGCGCGTCCGGATTCCCCGACGCCTCCGCCAGTCTCGCGCGCTACCTCGCCCGCGTGCCGGCCGACATCACCCGCAATATCAAATTCGCATTTCCCGGCAACCCGGGCGGTGGCGGCACCGATCACGCGGCCTTCGTCACCTGCGGGGCGCCGGGATTCGGCCTCGGCTCCGGCGACTGGGACTACGGCCGCTACACCTGGCACACCAATCGCGACACCTACGACAAGCTCAGTTTTGACGATGTGAAGAACAACGCGGCGCTCACGGCGATGCTCGTCTATCTCGCCGCGCAAGACACCACGCGCATGTCGCGCGAAAAGCGGACGGTCTTCCAACCGACGCCGCAGGGCAATCCGGGCTCGTGGCCGGAGTGCCGTGACGCACAGCGCAGCACGCCGCCACTGGCGCCGGCTCCGCCGCCACCGCCAGCTGCCCGGCCGTGAGTTTCGCGGATTATTTTTCCAGCGTTTCCGCCGCTTACGCGGCATTCCGGCCGCGCTACCCGGACGCCCTGTTCGATTTTCTCGCGCAGGCAGCGCCGGCGCGTGACGCCGTGTGGGACGCCGGCACCGGTTCCGGCCAGGCAGCCGTCGGTCTGGCGCGGCATTTCACTCGTGTCTTGGCGACCGACGCCAGCAGCAACCAGATCGAGCACGCAACACCTGATCCGCGCGTCAGTTACCGCGTGTGCCCGGCCGAAGCGTGTGACCTGGACGACGGCTCCGTCGATCTCGTCACGGCGGCGCAGGCACTTCATTGGTTCGACCGCCCCCGCTTTTGGGCCGAGGTCCGGCGGGTCCTGCGACCGGGCGGTGTGATCGCCGTCTGGACCTACGTCATGCTCCAAATCGCACCGCGGATCGATGAGGTCATGTACCGTTTCTACCGCGACGTGGTCGGCCCGTATTGGCCGCCGGAACGGCGCATCACCGAGGAGCGTTATCGGACGATCGAGTTTCCATTCGCTGAATTTGAGGCGCCCAATTTCGTGATCGAACAGGCCGTGACTCTGGACGATGTCGCCGGGTACGTCCGCACCTGGTCGGCCACGAGGCGATTCGTGCAAGAGCAGGCTCACGATCCGGTGGACGGCCTCGTCGCGGATCTGGCGGTGGTCTGGGGCGCATCACAGGTATCACGGTTGGCGCGCTGGCCAGTGGCCATGCGTGTCGGGAGGGTGGAATGAAAGACTGGATCACCAATGTCATCACGCGCGAGCTGAAGGCGCTGCGCCGCGAGATCGAATCGTACCCGAGCGATGGCGACCTGTGGGAGGTTCAGGCCGGCATCGCGAACCCGGGCGGGAATCTCGCGCTCCATCTCGCCGGCAATCTGCAGTACTTCGTCGGCAATGTCCTCGGCAAGAACGGCTATGTCCGCAATCGCGACGCGGAGTTCGGTAGTCGCGACGTGCCGCGCGCCGAGCTGCTGCGCGAGATCGACAACGCGATCGCTGCGGTCGAGCTGGGCATGAGCAAGATCAAAGAAGAGGATCTCTCCAAGCCATTTCCCGAGAAGATCGGCGGCGTCAGCTCATCGACCGGCGCGTTTCTGGCCCACTTCGCGACGCATCTCGCCTATCACCTGGGTCAGGTCGACTACCATCGCCGCATGCTCACCGGTGAAAGCAAGACCGTGAAGGCGATGGCGCTCAACGAGCTCGACGGGCAACCGGCGTGACCGCGCCTGCCCGGGCCGTCGGGCGCCCCGAGCCCGACGAGGTTCCGCCGCATTTTGTCGGTTACTTGCAGCGCGTCCCGGAGCCGGACCCGGTGACGGTGTGCGCGGCGCAAATCGAGGACACCGCCGCGCTGTTGCGTGGCATCTCCGAAGCGGACGCGATGTACCGCTACGCGCCGGACAAATGGAGCATCAAGGAAGTGGTCGGTCATCTGGCCGATGTGGAGCGCATCATGGCGTATCGCGCGCTCCGGATCGCCCGCGGTGACACCACGCCGCTGCCCGGATTCGACGAGAACGCCTACGTGCCCGCCGGTAAGTTCGACACGCGCTCGCTCGCCGATCTCGTGGGGGACCTCCGCACCGCGCGAGCCTCGACCATCGCGCTGCTGCGCAGCTTCGACGCCGACGCCTGGCGCCGCCGCGGCACCGCGAGCGGCAAGCCCGTGAGTGTCCGCGCGATCGGCTTCATGATCCCCGGCCACGAACGCCATCACGTGGAGATTCTCCGCACCCGCTACCGCGTCGGCGTGGCGTAAAGACGATCGCAGGCGCAGATTACCGGCATAGCTCAACAAGGACTCTCGTCGTGGCAATCGCACTCGTTCTCGCCGCACTGATGCAGCAGCCGACGGCTCCTCCCCCGCCGCCGGCGCCGCCATCACCCCCAGCGATCGAAGTCGGCGCTGTAGCGCCCGATTTCTCGATTCCCGGCGCCACCCGCTTTGGGACGCTGAAAAACCCGGTGAAGCTGAGCGACTACAAGGGGAAGACGGTCGTCCTCGCGTTCTTCTTCAAAGCACGAACGCGTGGCTGAACGATCCAAATGAATGCGTACCGTGATCAGTACGCACAGCTCTTCAAAGACGGCCGCCACATCGTCGTCATCGCCATCAGCGCCGATCCGGACACGGCCCTCGCGTCCTGGGCGCGTGACGCCGAGTATCCGTTCCTGTTCGCGCAGGACACGGGGCTCGCCGTGGGCAAAGCCTACGGCGCGCTGGCCAAGTATCCAGGCCTGACGAACCGCAATCTCTTTGTCGTGGGACCTGACGGACGGATCGCCTATCGCGCGACGCCGTTCCGGGAAATCGATCCGACGGCATACACGGAGCTTGGTGCTGCGGTTGCGAAGCTGGTGCCTGCGGATACAACTGCGCGGGAGTAAGAGGCGGTAGGGGGCGGTAGGAGGCGGTATGCTCTTACCGCCCTTTTACCGCCCCTCTACCGCCACCTACCGCCCTCTCGATTGCCGCCTCGATGTCTTGGTCCGCTCCGACTCCCGTGTAGACGACTTTGCCTTTGGCATCGAGCACGGCGATGTAGGAGGTCGACGGAGCCTGGAACGCACGCACCGCGGCGCCGTTGCCATCCCACAGAAACGTGAAGGGCATCGGCTCGCGCTCGAGATGGCGCCGCACACTGTTCTTGCTCTGATTCACGGCGACCGCCACGACGAGAAACTCCGCCCGATCCCCGAACTTCTGCTGCGCCGCCTCCATGCGCGGCAACAGCTCGGCACAGATCGGGCACCACGTCGCCCAGAACTCCACGATCACCGGCTTTTTGCCGATCCATTGCGACAGCGCGACCGAATCGCCGTTCAGATTCTCGAGTGTGACGGCGGGCGGCGTTTCGCCGACGGGAATGCCGATCACGTCTTGTGCGCGCAGCAGCGCTGGAGTCACGAGCAGCAACCCCACGTACGACGCACGACGTACGACGCACGATTTTACCATACTTGCCCAGCCTTTACGAAATAGTATTCCGCCATGAGCAGTAGAACCACGCCCGCCGCCTTTTTGATCCACGCCATCCACGCGCCGGCGCGCGGCAATGCGGTGATCGCCCCCGAGAAGAACCCCACCACGACGAGCAACGCGGTCATACCCAGCGAAAAGACGAACAGGTAAATGAAGCCGAGCACCGCGCTGTGCGTGGTCGCGACCCAGGTGAGCACCGCGGCAAAGGCCGGCGCGCCGCACGGCGCGGCCACCAGTCCCGATGTCGCACCCAGGAGAAAGACCGCCGGGTACGATCCGCCCCCCAGGCTCGCGGTCCAGGCGGAGAGCCCGGCGGGAAGGCGCACGGGAATCACCTCGAGCATCGCGAGCGCAAACACGAGCAGCAGGTTCCCGATGATGAGACGCGCCCAGAAACTCGCGCCGATCGTCCCGAACAAGGAGCCTGTCATCCCGGCGATCATGCCGAGCAGCGCGTAGAACAGCGCGAGCCCGCCGACGTACGTGAGCGTCAGGCCCATGGTGCGCCGCCGCGTCCGTCCTGCGACGTCGACGCCGGCGAGTGTCCCCGCGGTAATCGGGATCATCGGGTAGATACAGGGATTGAGACTCGTCACGAGCCCGGCGAGGAACAGCAGGGGGACGGCGACGAGCGGACGGTGTTGCAGCGCGTCCGACAATCCGGATGGCAACATCGCCAGGATGACCACGGGCGGGATAATAACTACTTTACGCCGGTTGAGCCGCTCCGCGCTTGTCGCCGGCGCCACCGGCCTGATCGGCAGTCATGTGCTCCAGCTCCTGCTCGCGGACAACCAGTGGTCGCGAGTGGTGACGGTCGGCCGCCGGCCCATCCCGCAGCTCCACCAGAAGCTCCAACAACGCGTGCTGGACCTCGGCGAGCTCGAGACGGTGAGCGACCTGACGCACGTCGACGACGTGTTCTGCTGTCTCGGCACCACGATCAAGCAGGCGGGCTCACAGCCGGCGTTCCGCCGGGTGGATCATGCATTCGTCCTCGGCGTCGCACACGCGGGGCTGCACGCCGGCGCCGCGCAATTTCTCCTCGTGAGCGCGATCGGCGCCGACCCCGCTTCGCGCGTCTTTTACAGCCGGGTGAAGGGCGAAACGGAGTCGGCGATCCGGAGACTCGGGTTTCAGAGCGTTCAGATCTTCCGCCCCTCGCTCCTGCTCGGCGAGCGCTCCGAGTTCCGCCTCGGCGAGCGCATCGCCGTGGTCGTGGCGCCGCTGCTGTCCCTGCTGCTGCTCGGCAGGCTGCGGCGCTTTCGCCCGATTCGCGCCGAGACGGTCGCGCGCGCGATGGTCAACCTGGCGCGCGAGGCGCCGCGGGGACCGAACGTGTTCGAATACGACGCGATGATCGCGAGCTCGGGGTGGGGCGCCTGAGCGACGATCGATTTCTCGACGCCGCGATCGCGGAGGCCAAGCTGGGCGCGCGCGAAGGCGGGATTCCGATCGGCGCGGTGATCGTCGCCGGCGGCACGATCATCGGCCGCGGGCATAATCGCCGAGTGCAAAACCGCAGCGCCGTGCTGCACGGCGAGATGGATGCGTTGGAGAACGCCGGCCGCCAGCCGGCGTCGCTGTATCGACGTGCGACACTCTACACCACGCTCTCGCCCTGCGCGATGTGCAGCGGCGCGATCCTCCTGTACGGGATTCCGACCGTCATCATTGGCGAGAACCAGACATTTCTGGGTGAGGAAGCGCTGCTCGCGAGCCGCGGCGTATCACTCGAGGTGCGTCAGGATGAGCGGTGCGTGCTGATGATGCGGGAGTTCATTCGAGATCATCCCGAGTTGTGGGATGAGGATATTGGCAAGTGATATCGAGGCTCGTGGAGGTTGTGGAGGTTCTGAACACCCTCCACCAACCTCCACCAACCTTCACTCACCTGCTTTTCCTCACCGTCATCGGGCCGTTCGTCGTGACCACGCGAATCGGCGGACCGCCGTTCCCCAGGGTAGTCGAGATACGGTCTTTGACGCGCCCGTTGATCGTGACGGTCATCGGGAAGCCCACGTCCATTGGCCCGTTGACCGTGCCGAATTCGATCTTCGCATTGTAGTTGTCCGGTATCCGCAGGTCGGCGGGACCATTCTGGGTCTCGGCGTTGAGACCGGTGCCCTCCCACCGCGAACCCAGGAGCTCGATCATCAGCGGTCCGTTTTGCGCGCTCGCGTGGACGTCGCCGCCAACCCCGGAGAGCGACAGCGGTCCGTTTTGCGTCGAGAGATCCATTTGCCCCGCAACGTCCTGCACCGAGAGCGGGCCGTTCTCCGTCGAGAGCGTCAAGTCCGTGCGCCGCGGCACCATCACGATGAAACTGACCGACCAGTTCTGGCGCCGTCCAAAGGGGCCGCTCCCACCGGCCGCGCGAATCGTCCCACCGGAGGCTTCAATCGTGATGTCGTGCGCGATCGCGTCGGCGTCGGTCATGCTGCGAGCGTTCACCTGAATCCGTGCCGTGACGGCGATGCTGTCCTTGTTCCAACCGATGATCTCGACGCCACCGTTCATGCCGGGCTCCACGCGGAGGGGGCCCGCGCTGGCCTTCATGCCCGTCTCCCGAATCTCACAGTGGCGGGCGCGCTGTCCCCAATCGCCCCACCCCTCGCGAC
>DATLXS010000141.1:0-2384 GCA_035575675.1 Gemmatimonadales bacterium | reverse complement strand
GGTGAAGCCGACGTCGAAGCAGATGTCGGTGACGCTCCGGTCAGTCTCGCGCAGCAGGAACATCGAGCGCTCCACCCGCCGCCGCTGCAGGTAACGGTGCGGCGTTTCCCCGAAGACGGTTCGGAAGCTGCGAATGAAGTGCGCTTCGGAGATATAGGCCACCGCCGCTACTGCGCGGACATCGAGCGGCTCGGCGTAGGCGCGGTCCATCGCGTCGCGGGCGCGCAGCAGGCGCCGGTTCAAGTCCTCGACTTCCCGGCTCACGGTCAAACGCTACGACATCAGGGGGCATGTGCTCAGCCGAAGGTGCAGTCGACGGTGACCTTGGCGAGAGCGCTCTCGAGAACACCGAGCTCCTGGTCGTTCAGCTTCATGAGGAATAGATCGGAAACGCCGCGGATGTGGACCGGAGCTGCGACGCTCAGACGGTCCAATCCGGAGTTTGTCAACTGGACCACGACACCGCGCCCGTCGGCATCGGCCTGGGCACGACGCACCAGGCCTTCGTGAACGAGCCGGGCGACGCGTCGGGTCATGCCGGAGCGTGAGATGAGGGCCCGGTCCGCCAGCTCTGCCATCCGCAACGAACCTCCAGCGATGGCCAGCTGAGCCAGCACATCGAAGTCGGCCAGGGCCAGACCAGTCTTGCTTTCGAGATCGGTCTCGAGCTCACGCAGAAGCGTGGCGTGGGCTCGGAGCAGGGCGTCCCACGCCTGTAAGCCGCGTCCGCCCGGCACCTCCCGGGCCAGGATCCGGTCGAAATGGGCAGCGACGTCCGGTTCCGGAAGTACTTGCATATGCAATCACCAGAGGCTAAGATACTTGCGGCTGCAAGTATATCGGAACTCGCAAGGAGATACGAATGATCAAAGAAGTCCAGGTCGACCCGGATGGATCGCTGACCCGGCGTTGGGGCACCAAGGCGGACGACGTCCGAGTGAGAAGAACGATGGCCGCCTTGGAAGCGAATGGAATGACGGTCCTCCGGGCGTCGGACGCGGCCACGGCAAAGCGAATTGTCCTGGACCTGATCCCTGACGCCTCCCCGGTGCACCAGGGAGCATCGCAAACGCTCGACGTGCTGGGGATCACGCACGAGATCGAAAAGTCCGGTCGCTACGCGGCGCTGCGCCCCCGGATCTGGAGCATGGATCGCGAGACGGAGGCCAATGAGATTCGCCGCGTGGGCGCGGCGCCCGATGTCATGCTCGGGAGCGTCCACGCGGTCACTGAGACCGGGTCGCTGCTGGCGGCTTCCATGAGCGGTAGCCAGCTCGGACCTTATGTCAGCGGCGCCGGACGAGTCATTCTCGTCGTCGGGACTCAGAAGATCGTCCGCGACATCGAGGAAGGTCTCCTCCGCATCAACGAGTATGCGTATCGGCTCGAAGACGCCCGCGCCCAGGCTGCGTATGGCATACGCAGCGCCGTGAACAAGATTGTCGTCATCAACCGTGAGATCACTCCGGGACGGATCACTGTGGTGTTGGTCGACGAGGCGCTCGGTTTCTAAATGCCTCAAACAGAAGCGCGAGAGACGGCATCAGCCTTAGCAATCCCTAAATCGACGCTGGGGGTCGGGATCATCGGGGTCAGCCCTGTCTGGGGCTGGGCGACCACCGCCCATATCCCGGCACTTCGTGCACTGCCGAACTACGAGATCCGGGCACTCAGCGCGCGCAGCGCGGAATCCGCGCGCGCAGTAGGCCAGGCGTTGGGGGTCAACGCGGTGTACTCAGACCATCAGCAGCTGGTACTCCAACCGGACATCGACGTGGTCGCTGTCACGGTCAAGGTCCCACACCATCGAGAGCTCGTGTCCGCCGCACTTGCCGCAGGCAAGGCCGTCTACTGCGAGTGGCCTCTCGGCCGCGACCTCGACGACGCCCGAGCGATGGCCACGCTCGCCGCCGAGCAGGGAGTGCGCACCGTCGTCGGGTTGCAGGCACGCCAGGCCCCGGCGATCGAGTTCGTCCAACAGCTCCTCCGAGATGGATACGTCGGCGAGGTCCTGTCGACAACCATGGTCGGAGTATCGATCGCGGGCGACGTCCTGGTCCAGCCCAACGCCTACATGCTCGACAAGACAAATGGAGCCAACCTGCTCACGGTCCCCTTCGGCCACAGCCTGGACATTCTCAGTTACGTGCTGGGCGAGTTCGCCGACGTGTCAGCCGTGTCGGATGTTCGCAGGCCGCTGATCAGCATCGAAGGGACAGGGGAGCAGATTGTGAAAACGGCGGCCGACCAGATCGCGGTGATCGGCACCCTTACTTCCGGGGCGACTGCCAGCATCCACATCCGCGAGGCAGTGGCCGGCGGTACCGGGTTCCTATGGGAGATCAATGGAACCGACGGAACGCTCCGGATCACCGCTGACGCCG
>DATLXS010000140.1:0-6155 GCA_035575675.1 Gemmatimonadales bacterium | reverse complement strand
CAACAGGGAAACAGCGGGGAATTGTTTTTGGACCCTACCGTTACCCGAGGATCATGCGCACTTTGTGGACTTGACCATCATCCGCGAGCGGAACGCGCGTCACGCCCTCTGACAACGTCTTGCCGTCCAGTTCGGCGCTAGCGACTCCACGGCTGACGCCACGGGGGTTCTCGACGGCAATCTCGTAGCGCGCAGAGCGATATTTAAAGACGATCTCGAACCGAGGCCACTCCTTGGGTATGCAGGGGGCGAGGAGCAGGAACGCTCCCTGTAGACGAAAGCCGAGGATCCCTTCGAGGCCGGCCCGGTACAGACACCCGGCCGAGCCGGTGTACCAGGTCCATCCGCCGCGCCCGACGTGCGGAGCGACGGAATAGACATCGGCGGCGACGGCGTAGGGCTCGACCTTGTAGCGCTGCACGTCTGCTCGCGTGCTCGTGCGGTTGATCGGATTCATGAGCGAGAACAGCTCGGCGGACTTGTCTCCCCGGCCGAGGGCGGCAAAGGCATGCACCGACCACGTGGCCGCATGGTTGTATTGGCCGCCGTTTTCCCGGATTCCGGGCGGATAGCCCTTGATGTATCCGGGATCGAGCGGCATCCGATCGAAGGGCGGCGTGAACAGCAAGGCCAGACCGTCGCCGTGATTAATGAGCTGTTCGTCCACGGCGGCCATGGCGCGCAGGGCACGAGCGGGATCGGCCGCCCCGGAGATCACGCCCCAGGACTGCGCAATCGAGTCGATCCGGCATTCGCCGCTAGTGGACGAGCCCAATGGCGTCCCGTCGTCGTAATAGCCGCGCCGATACCAACCTCCATCCCAACCATTTTGCTCAAGAGCGTTCTGCAGCGCCGCCATATGGGCTCTCCAGTGCGCGGCGCGCGCGCGCTCATCGCGCGTCTCGGCCAAAGGTGCGAACGCCGCAAGCGTCGCGTGCAGGAACCAGCCGAGCCACACGCTCTCGCCTTTGCCCATTTCGCCGACCCGGTTCATGCCGTCGTTCCAGTCGCCAGTGCCGATCAACGGCAAGTCGTGTTCGCCGACAGCGAGGCTCTGATCGAGCCCGCGCGCACAGTGCTCGAAAAGTGTTGCGCTCTCGTCCGCGATCGCGGGCTGGAAGTAGGCATCGTGCTCGCCGGACTGCAGCGCCTGGCCTTCGAGAAATTGAATTGGCTCGTCCAGCACCGCGATGTCGCCGGTCGTCTCGACATAGTGTGCGGCGGCGTAGGCGAGCCATATCCGGTCGTCTGAAACGCGTGTGCGGACGCCCTGCCCGGAGGGCGGCAACCACCAGTGCTGGACATCGCCTTCGACGAATTGCCGGGCCGCGGCGCGCAGGAGATGCTCGCGCGTCAGCGCCGGTCGCGACAGGGCGAGCGCCATTCCGTCCTGGAGCTGATCGCGGAAACCGTAAGCGCCGCTCGCCTGATAGAACGCCGATCGCGCCCACATGCGGCAGGCGAGCGTCTGATAGAGCATCCAGCGATTCAGCATGATGTCCATGGACCGGTCCGGCGTTTTCACCTGAACCGCGCCGAGCACATCGTCCCAATACCCGACGACCTCGCGCAGGACCGCGTCGAGATCCGCCGCCCGGTAGCGAGCGATCAAGGATTGCGCATCGGCCGCTGTCGCTGCTTCGCCGAGGAAGAAGACGATTTCCACAGTGCCGCCCGGCTTGAGTTCGACCGGGGATTGAAGAGCGCCGCAGGGATCGAGGCCGGCACCAACCCGCTGTGAGAGAAGTGCTTCTCCCGCAAGCGCGGCCGGGTTGTCGAGGGTGCCATTACGCCCCAGGAATTCCCGCCGGTCGCCGGTCCACGCTGTCTGTCGTCCTCCCAGGTCCGCAAAGGCGACACGGGAACCGAACGTCATGTTCCAGGGGTTGCGCGCAAGCATCGCGCCGGTCTCCGGATCGAGTTCCGTCACGACCGAAAGTGCTGACGCGCCGCGGGACGGGCCGAGCACCCACTCGACATACGCCGTGACCGAAAGCCGCCGGGATCGGCCCGACGTGTTCCGGATCGTCAGCCGAGAGATCTTGATCGGATCATCGAGCGGCACGTATTGGAGGAGATCGAGCGCGATACCGTGTGCGGTGTGCTCGAATCGACTGTAGCCCTGGCCGTGCCTGGCGGTATACGGCGCGGCCTCGTCACGGATCGGCAGCGCCGTCGGTCCCCATAGCTCGCCGGACTCCTCGTCGCGCAGATAGAGGACCTCGCCCGGCCGATCGGTGACCGGGTCGTTCGACCAGGGCGTGAGCTGGTTCTCGCGACTGCTGATCGACCAGGTGTAGCCGCTGCCCTCGACCGCGACTTGAAATCCGAACGAGGGATTGGCGACGACATTGATCCATGGGGCCGGCATCGACCGCCCGGCACCGAGCATCGTCACATACTCCCGTGCGTCGGCGGCGAATCCGCCGAGCCCGTTGAAGAATTCAAGGTTCTGCGGTACCGAAAGGGCCTGCGACACGTCCGCGGACGGCACGCGCCTCGGCGGCGGCGCTGCGATGGTGTCCGCTTCCTGAAGATGGTTGAGCTGTTCCGATAGCGTTCCGTGCCGTCCGACCAGCACGGCCCGAGCCATGGAGAGCAGCAGGGCACGTGTCTCCACCGAAATGAGATCTGCACGCAGCACGAACACGGAGCCACGCGCGACGTCCGCTCCGATCTGCGGTCGGGACTGACTCGTACGAACCAGCGTCTCCAGGGCGATCTGAAGGTCCTGGATATAGGAGGATGCCCGTTCGTTCAGGATCACGAGATCGACGGCGAGATGCTTCATCCGCCAGTATTCATGGGCGCGCAGCAACTGGCGGACGATGGCGACGTCTTCGATGTTGTCGATCCGCACCAGAATGATCGGGATGTCGCCGGAAATCCCCTGAGTCCAGAGTGCGGCCGGCCCGCCGCCACCACGGCGTATGGCGTCTGAAGACGGACGCATCGACGGATCGGCGTAAAGCACGGGGCCTGCGAGACGCTGAAAGAGGCTCGCCTGATCCCGATCGACGCCGAGATGGCTCAACTGCACTTGCACCTGGGTCCACGCCAATGTGGCCGCGCGGTCGAAGGCCGTCGCGTCGTGATGCTTATCGGCCAGATCCAGCACGTCGCTACGGGACGACGCGACAACCGTCCAGAAGGCGATGCGCACCGTCCTGCCCGGCGGAACCCGCACGCGGTGGCGAAGCGCGAAGACGGGATCGAGAACGGTGCCGACGGTATTGGAAAGCGGCCGGCCATCCATTACGGCGATCGGCGCTCGAACTTCGCGTCCACGGCCGAGGAAACGGGCCCGGTCGGTTTCGATCTCCGGCTCGCCCACCGTCTCGCCTTCGACGACGGCAAGATGTGCCGCCCAGATTTCGGGCTCGGCAGGCGAGCGACGCCGCCGCGTCGCCAGGATGGTGCCGATCTTGGCGAGATACTCAGTTTGCACGAAAAGTTTGGAAAAGACCGGGTGCGTCGTGTCGGCGGCGGGCGGCGCCAGCACCAGCTCTGCGTAGGAGGTGAGCTCAATGTCCCGGGTCTGGGGTCCCGTATTCGCGACAGATACGCGGCGGACTTCGGCGTTGTCCTCCGGCGAGACGACAACGTCGAAGGTCGTGGTGATCGTTCCGTCGCGCCGGGCGAACTCGGCGCGATCCTCGGTGAACGTGACTTCGTAACTGTCCGGTTCGACGCCGCTCGGCTGATAGCCCGCGGACCACAGCTCGCCGCTCTCCACGTCGCGCAGGAACACGTAGGCGCCCCAGTCGTCTCGGGTGACGTCTTCGCGCCAGCGCGTGATCGCAAAATCGCCCCAGCGGCTGTATCCGGAACCGGCGCCCGTCAGCATCACTGTATACCGGCCGTTCGAAAGCAGATGCGCCTGCGGCGTGGCGCCGTGCGCGGAGCGGAGCCGCCGCACCGCAGGGAGCTCCAGGTCGCGGACCGTCGCTGCCGTCTCGACTTCCTCCGCCCTGGGATGAGCTACCGCGACATCGCGCGGCGTGCGTTCCTGCAACAGAAGTTCCGTCGCTTGCACGATTGGCTCGGCATGAAACCGTTCCCGCATCTTCCCGTCGAGGAGACCGTTGGCGATGGCGACCACCGTCATGCCCTGATGGTGCGCCAGGAAAGCGCGGATAATTGCGACGTCTTTCCCCTCGGGCAGGCGCGTGCTTGTGTAATCCAGCGCCTCGTAGAAGCCATAGCGGCCCCGCGCGCCCAGGGCGGCGAGTCGGGCGAAATTACGCGCCGCCGCGCCCGGATCAACCATGGCCGCGAGCGCCGTCGCGTAGGGCGCGACGACGGCGTTCTGGCTAAGGCCGCGTTTCAAACCCAGACCCGGGACTCCGAAGTTCGAATATTGATAGGTGAGTTCCAGATCGCGGACGTTGTAGGCGGATTCCGAAATTCCCCAGGGTACACCGAGCGCAGCGCCATAAGTGATCTGCCGGCGGACGACGAGACGGCTCGTCTGTTCGAGCAGGCTGCCGGCTGGTGCGCGCATGACGAGCGACGGCATCAGATACTCGAACATCGATCCCGACCAGGAGACGAGCGCCGCGCCGCGTCCGATCGGCGTGACGGCGCGCCCGAGCCGGAACCAGTGCCGCGAGGCGACTTCGCCCTTGGCGATTGCCATGAAACTCGCAAGGCGCGCCTCGGAGGCGAGCAGGTCGTAGCAGCTCGGGTCGAGAATGCCCTCCGCGGCCCGATAGCCGATCGAGAGGAGCTTGCGCTCTGGATCGAGGAGAAAGCCGAATTCCATCGCGCCGGCCATGGCCCGCGCCGTCTCCTCGAGCGTCGCCAGGCGCCGTTCCAGGGAATGGGCGGCGTCGGCGCTCTGTGTAACGTCGCGACGGTGACTCTCGATCGCCCCTAGAGTCGCCTCGGCCCAGAACAGCATTTCGGCGCTGGCATCGTCGCCTCGTTCGTTGGCCAGCGTTCGGGCGATGTCGACCACGGTCGCGGCCTGACGTGCGAACTCCTCCAGTCGTGCAGCGACAGCCTCCGGTGGCAACCGGTCTTGACGGAGCGCCGCGGCCAGCGCATCGAGTGCATCGCCAAGCTGGTGCCGCGTGATCGTCTGTGTCCGCCGGTCGTCGGGAAGTCCGTGCAAGGTTTCGCGCGTGAGGTTCAGGCCGTCTTCGATGCCGGCAAATAGCTCAGGACCTGCCATCGGGCGGCCGATCCATTCCCGACAAGCGTTCGCAAGAGCGATCAGGTGTCCAGCCAGATTGCCGCTATCCACCGAAGAGACATATTGCGGGTCCAACGGGCGAAGATTCTGCGTGTCGTACCAGTTATAGAAGTGGCCGCGGAACCGCTGCAGGTCGCCCATGGTCGCGAGTGTCGCTTCCAGCCGGTCTACGGTCTCGGTCGTCCCGGCCCACCCGAAGTCGCGGGCGCTGACCGCGGCGAGCAGGTAAAGGCCGAGATTGGTGGGAGAGGTCCGGTGCGCGACTGTCGGCTTCGGGTCTTCCTGGAAATTGTCCGGCGGGAGCATGTGATCTGTTGCCGTCACGAAAGTCTCGAAGAAGCGCCAGGTGCGGCGCGCGACCAGCCGCAAAGCGCGCGCGTCCGCATCCGAGACCGGCAGGCGCCCCGCCACGAGTGGCGACAGGCTCGTCCACCGAGCGATGGCCGGCGATGCGATCCAGGCGATCACGAACGGCGCCGCCACCGCCCAAGCGTCGTTCCCGACCCACCAGACGACGATTGCCGCAACGATGCCGATGGCGACGCCACCATTCATCTGCCTATAGAACCCGAGGAGGTCGAGCCGCGGGCTTACCATCGCCTGACCTGCGGTGACCCAGTCGAGCAGATGCCGGTGGCTCACGAGCAGCCGAAATAGCGTTCTCCCGATTGCATCGGCCATCAACCATGCTTGATGGGCGAGGAACACGACCAGCAATGCGGTCTGGGACAAGGCGAGCCGAACATCCGCGGCGAGACCGCGCAGGTGGCTGCGTGTCGTGACTCGGGCACGTCGCGGCACGATCGCGGCGAGAACCGGGAGCAGCGTCGACAACGCAATCGTCGACAGGACGAAGCCGGTCCAGACGACTGCGGCCTGCAGGGGCAGCGCCCATCCCGCCAACAAGGCGACGACGCTCGCCGGCGCCGACAGCGATCGCCGCAGGTTATCCAGCATC
>DATLXS010000139.1:0-4138 GCA_035575675.1 Gemmatimonadales bacterium | reverse complement strand
CCGGCCGCACCGTTGTATGTCATGGCAAGCGCCATCGCTACCGACAGCGGCGAGACGAACAGGTTCGCCAGCGTGTCGCGGGTATCGGCGCTTGCCTGTTTGAGCAGCTTGATCGCGAAACGGTTGTCCGCCTGGATCAGCTGCTGCTCCGCCGGGGTCAACGCGCGCGGCAGCGCGGTAATGCGGGGCGGCGGACCCACGGGATCCTTGGCGCACGCACCGATGAGCAACGTCAGGAGAACTGCGGGCAGACGAAGTGGTGTTTTCACGCCGGCCTCCTCGTCCAAGATACCCCCGGGTCGACCGCCGCCGTCACGGCGCGGGGCTTAATGCCCGGCACATCGCCAATGTATGTTGCAGCGTTGTCACACCCCGTCTTTGGAGGATCCTGCATGCGTGCCATTCTTGCCGCGCTCGTTCTCCTGGCCGTTCCCACCGCCGATTGGGAGCTGTTGGGCACCCGACGCGTGAGCTTTACGCTCGATCACGACGCTATTATCGTGGGCGTTCGCGAGGGCGGGTTCACGGCGATCAAGATCGACGTCGCGGGCGGCAATCTCGAGATGTACAATGTCAAAGTGACCTTCGGGAACGGACAGACCTTCTCGCCGGAGACGCGCCTGAACTTTCAGCAGGGCTCCTGGAGCCGCACGATCGACCTGCCGGGGCCGGTGCGGATTCTCCGCCGCGTCGATTTCTGGTACCGCAGCCGGCTGCGCCGCGGCGCTGCCACGGTGCGACTGTTCGGCCGTAAGTGACGGGGTTCGAGGTAGCGTGTTTCGTGTACGCCATTCTCAGCCGCATGGCGTACGTGTTGTTCGTGGGTGGCGTGCTGCGGCGCGAAGATCGCGACGGGCGCTACACCAAGCGCTACGGCCGGGCCGAGGCGTTTCGGCGCTTCCGGCGGACCGCGGCGATCATCATGAACCACGACGCGTTCGCGCTGGTCGTGCTCAACGTCGTGACGCGCGGAACGTGGGACCTCCCCGTCTCGGCCGGCGTGTCGCTCGCCGTTGGCGCGGTGTTTGTCGTGATCGGGCTCGCGACCAAACTCTGGGCCGCGCGCACCCTGGGCAGCAACGCCTACTACTGGCACAACTTCTTCGATCCGGAAGGGGCGGTCGGGCCGGTGTCGAGCGGGCCGTATCGTTTCATTTCGAGCCCGATGTACACCGTCGGCTATTTGCCCACGTACGGACTCGCGTTGCTCTTCCGGTCCTTCCCTGGATTGATCGCCGCGGTATTCTCCCAGGCTGCGATCCTCACGTTCAACTTTCTCATCGAGAAGCCGCACTTCCAGCGACTGCATCGATCTAGCTGATCCTCGGGCGAGCGTCTATTCTGCTTTGTGCGACGCATTGCCTTTCTACTATATGTCCTGGTCGCCTCCTGCCACCGCGGCGGCGGGGGGGGCGCCGCGGACGACCAGGAGATGTCGGCCCCCGCGCAGCATCCCGACGAGCACGCCGCGATGGCGGCCGAGCATGCGATGGCGGGAATGGTCTCGAATGAGGACCTGCACATGCGGCTCACGCCGGAGCGACCTTCGTCCCCGGGCGACTCCGCGCGCGCCGCCGCTGTGCTGGCCGTGATGCGGCGCGAGCTCGCCAAGTACCGCGACGTGCGCGTGGCAGAGGCCGACGGCTTCAAAAACTTCATTCCGGCCGCAGCGGCTCCCGTGCAGCATTTTACCAAACTCCGCTGGGCATTTCAGGCACGAAACGGCCTCGATCCCGCCCGCCCGACATCGCTGCTCTACGAGCGCGCGGCGGACGGCACGCTCGCGCTCGTCGGCGCCATGTTCACCGCGCCGCCTCAAACGAGCGACGCCGAGCTCGACGCCCGGCTGCCGCTGTCGCTCGCACGCTGGCACCAGCACATCAACTGGTGTTTGCCGCCGCTCGCCGACGCCCGCCGGCGCTGGCAGGAGACAAAGGACGGGCAGCCGGTGTTCGGCCCGAAGTCGCCGATCGCGACGGCGGACGCGTGTGAGGCGGTGGGCGGGCGGTTTCGGCCGCGGCTGTTCGGCTGGATGGCGCACGTCATGGCGTTTTCGGACGGCGATCCCTGGAATGCGCACCACCATTAGCGTCGCTTGACGGCCCTGCGACCGCGCGATACCACTAGGGCGACTAGATCACTCTCCCACGAGGCATGATTATGCGACGAGTCGAGAAAACACTCGCGGTACTCTGCGTCGTGCCGGCGGTGCTGCTGGCACAGAATGGCGCGATTCGGGGGCGCATTGCGGATGCGGCGGGCGCACCGCTCGCCCGGGCGATGATCTCCGCCGAGGGCAGCGGGCTGCACGCGACGAGTGACGAGCAAGGGCGCTACGAGATCCGGAGCCTGTCGGCAGGCACGTACACCGTCCGCGTGCGACTGCTCGGCTACGTACCGCAGTCGGCGCGCGTGACGGTGGGGCAAGTCGCGGTGACGCAGGACTTCGCGCTCGCCGCGCAGCCGATCAGCCTCTCGCCCGTGGACGTCGTCGTCGGGTCCCGCGCCCGGCACACGGCCGCCGAGCAGCTCGCGGTCCCGGTCGACATGTTCACCTCGGAGGACATGTCGAAACAGGGCGTGGTGGAGACCGGGCAGATCCTGCAATCACTCGCCCCATCGGTGAACTTCCCGCATCAGAGCGTCACCGACGCGAACGATATCGTGCGGCCGTTCACGCTGCGCGGCCTCTCGCCCGATGAGACGCTGGTGCTCATCAACGGCTGGCGGCGCCATCAGATGGCGCTCGTCAACACCTTCGCTTACGGCATGGGCGCCGGGACGACCGGCGTGGATCTCAACGCCATTCCCTCGAGCGCGATCGACCGCATCGACGTGCTGCGCGACGGTGCCTCGGCGCAGTACGGGTCGGACGCGATCGCGGGCGTCGTCAACCTGGTGCTGAAGGAAGGGCAGTTCACGCCATTCCTGAACACCAGTGTCGGTCGATATCACCCGGACAACTACGCGGACGACGGTACCACCGCGAATCTGAACGGCGGCTGGGGCATCGGGATCGGCCGCGGCTCGCTCGGATTGTTCGGCGAGTTTCTGGATCGCCAGCCGACGAATCGCGCCTGGCCGGATCCGTACGAGGACGCGGGCACCGGCGTGACGGACTCGATCGTCAACGGCCGTATCATCGTCAAGCGGAATGCCGCGCCGCAGCCGAACCACCACTGGGGCGACGGGCTCGAGAAGGACGTCGTCACGATGGCAAACTTCCGGCTGCCGCTGAACGACAAGGGGACGACGGAGTTCTACAGCTTCGGCGGCTGGAGCTATCGCAAAGGCACGGGCAACGGCTATCGGCGTTGCGCCGTGGACTGCGCGAGCTTCATTCAGGGCCGCAACTGGCCGCAGATCTACCCCTTCGGCTACCTCCCGGAGTTCGCGCCGACCGTGCTGGACAATTCGATCGTCGCCGGGATCCGGACGGTCGCAAACGGCTGGTCGATTGACCTCGGCACGTCGTACGGCCACAACCGGTTCGATTATCACATCCAGCACACTCTGAACGTGTCGCTCGGTCCATGCCTCGACCCGGCCAATCCGTGCGCGCCGGGCCCGGACAGTACGTTGGGCACCGCCGACGACATGGCCAATCAGACGACGTTTTTTGCGGGCCGGCTCAGGCGCGACGAGATGCTCGTGGGACTGAACGCCGCCAAATCGGTCAGCCTCGGCCTGCGCGAGCCGGTCAACGTGGCGATCGGTGCCGCGTTCCGGCGTGAAGGCTATCAGATCACCCGCGGCGAGCTTGCATCCTACGTGAACGGCCATCACCTCGGCCCCGATAGCTCGCCCGGTCGCCCGTACTCGCAGGTGTTCCCCGGCTTCCGGCCGCAGGACGAGTCGAATTCGCACCGCACCAATGCGGCGGTGTATGCCGATCTCGAAACCAATCTGACGCCCAAGTTCCTCGCGAACGTCGCGGGGCGGTTCGAGCACTACTCCGACTTCGGCTCGCTGGCGACCGGCAAGGCCGCGGTCCGCTTGCAGCCCTCGCGCCAGTTCACGGCGCGCGCCGCCCTCAGCACCGGGTTCCGGGCGCCGGGACTGACCCAATCGCATTTCAGTCGCGTGAATACGAACGTCATCGGCGGCGTGGTGACGGACGTGCTCATCGTGCCGGTGG